>JACOVB010000201.1 GCA_016177555.1 Candidatus Rokuibacteriota bacterium | reverse complement strand
GTACCCGGTGCAGCGGCAGAGGACGGCGGAGATGCCCTCGCGGACCTCGGCCTCGGTCGGCGACGGGTTCGTCTTGAGGAAATCGAGCGCCGTCATGAGCATGCCCGGCGTGCAGAAGCCGCACTGCAGTCCGTGGTGCTCGCGGAAGGCCTCCTGCAGCGGGTGGAGCGTGCCGTTCTGCATCAGGCCCTCGACCGTGAGGATCTCGCTGCCGTCGGCCTGCACCGCGAGCATGATGCACGAGCGCGCCGCCTCGCCGTTCAGCATGATCGTGCAGGCGCCGCAGATCCCGTGCTCGCAGCCGATATGCGTCCCCGTGAGCTCGAGGTCTTCTCTCAAGAAGTCCACCAGGAGCTTCCGCGGCTCGCAGCGCCCCTCATGCGCCACCCCATTGACCTTGAGCCTGACAGTGACCATCTCAGCCACGGGCCGCTCCCAGCGCCCGCTTGAGGGCGCGCTTCGTGAGGACGCCGGTGAGGTGGCGGCGGTAGTCGGCGGACGCGTGGATGTCGGCGTCCGGCGAGACGAGCTCCGAGGCGCGGCGCGCCGCCGCCTCGATCGCGGCGTCGGTGAGACCGTCGCGCTCGAGGATCTCCTCGGCGGGACGGAGGCGCAGCGGAACCGGCCCCGCGCCCGCGGTGGTCAGCCGTGCCGTCCTGCAGCGCGGGCCGTCCCGCACGACCATCGCGGCGATCCCGATGATCGCGAAGTCGCCGTGGCGCCGCGCGAACTCCTCCAGCGCGAAGCCCGCGCCTGCCGGCATCGCCGCCATTCTCACCTCGACGAGGATCTCGTCAGGCTCGAGGCTCGTCGTGAGGTACGTCTGGAACAGGTCCTGTGCCTTGATCACGCGCTCGCCCTTCGGTCCGCGCGCAACGACCTCGCCCTCGAGCGCCGTCAGCACCGCCGGGTACTCCGCCGACGGGTCGGCGTGGGCGAGCGAGCCGCCGATCGTCCCGCGCGTGCGAATCGGCAGGTGGCCGACCAGCTTCGTCGCCTCGCGGAGCAGCGGCAGCCGCTCCTTGACGACGGGCGAGAACTCGATCGTCCGCTGGCGCGTCATCGCGCCGAGCCGCACCTGGCCGTTCTGCTCCGTGATGTACGCGAGCGAGGGGATGCGGTTCAGGTCCACGAGCGCGGCCGGGCGGCTCAGCCGGAAGTTGAGGAGCGGCATGAGGCTCTGGCCGCCGGCGAGGACCTTGGCGTCGGCGCCGTAGCGCTGGAGCAGGGCCAGCGCTTCGTCGACACTCTTCGGCGCGTGGTAATCGAATTTCGGCGGTTTCATCGTACCGGCGGCCCGGTGGCCGGCCTGGACCCTGGGTGGCCTGCCGTAGGTGCGGCGGGGCGCCGACCCGCCCGTTCAATCGCCTTCCATAACGTCGAGGGTGTCATCGGCAGCTCGTTGATCCTGATCCCGAGCGGCGAGAGCGCGTCGCTCACGGCGTTGGCGATGACCGCGGGCACGGTCATCGAGGAGGACTCGCCAAGGCCCTTCGAGCCGAGCGGGGTGAGCGGCGAGGGCGAGACGACGTGGGCGATCTCGATCGTCGGCGCCTCGCAGGCGGTCGGCACGAGGTAGTCCATGAACGTGCCGGTGAGGAGGTGGCCGTCCTCGTCGTAGGCCAGCTCCTCGTAGAGCGCGCCGCCGAGTCCGTGGAGCGCGCCGCCGTAGATCTGGCCCTCGGCGATCATCGGGTTGATGTTGGTGCCGGCGTCGTGCACCGTGGCGTACCGGAGGATCCTGATCGCCGCCGTCTCCGGGTCCACCTCCACCGCCATCACCTCGGCGATGAAGCCGTAGGTGTTGGAGGAGTTCACGCGGTCCTCGGCATCCACCGCCTTCGCCACCGTGAAGCCGAACACGGCCGTCGCCTGGAGCCCCGGTTCCATCCCCTCCGGGAGCGACTCCGTGTTCCAGTGGGCGCGCCCGGCGAGGTCCTTGACCGAGTACGACGGCCCCTTCCCCTGCCTCGCCCTGACCGCGCCGTCCCTGAACTCCAGCTGCTCGGGCGGCATGTCCATCAGATGGGCCGCGTACTCGACGAGCTTCGCCTTGAGCTTGCGCGCGGCGAGCGCGACGGCGCTCGTCCCCACGGAGCCGAAGCGGCTCGAGTAGGTGCCCGACGAGATCGACCACACGCGCGTGAACGTGTCCATCTCGTCCACGACCGTGACGTCCTCGGGGACGAGGCCGAGCTCGTCGGCGACGATCTGCGAGACGACCGTCTGGTGGCCCTGGCCCTGGGGCGTCGTGCCGAGGATCGCGATGACGCGCCCGAGCGGGTCCACCTTGATCGTCGCCGAGTCCACGGCGCCCGACTTCGGCAGGTACTCGGGCTTGGCGCGGAGCTGGGGGTCGAGCGCGGTGGCGACGTAGCCCATATTGGAGACCGACGGGTCCACCGCCAGCGCCAGCCCGATCCCGAAGTACCGCCCCGCGGCGCGCGCCTTGGCCTGCTCACGGCGCAGCTCGCCGTACTTCGCCAGCTCGAGCGCCTTGTCGAATGCCTGGGGGTAGTCGCCGGAGTCGTAGAGTCCCCCCGTCGGCGTCCGGTACGGCATCGCCGCGGCCGGGATCAGGTTACGACGCCGCACCTCGACGGGATCGAGCCCGAGCGTGTCGGCGAGGC
>JACOVB010000193.1 GCA_016177555.1 Candidatus Rokuibacteriota bacterium | reverse complement strand
AGGTAGGGCAGCTCGACCGCGTCCTTGATCGCCTCGATCTGCGTGCCCAGCCCCCCGATGTCGTCGTACCCGATGTCGGGCACCTCCTCCAGCGCGAGGTCTTCCACCTCGCTCTTGGGGAGCTTCTCCAGGAGGTAGCCGCTCTTGCCGTCCATCAGGATGTGATCGCCCACCTTGAGCCGCGCGGCGCGCAACGGGTCAGCGATGATGCTCACCTTGTCCTCGTCGGCGCGGAGCGTGACGACGGCGCGCGCCTCGTCGAGGACCTCCTTGAGGATGACGACCTCGCCCTGGATCTCGTAGCCGGCCGCCTCGACGACGTTGAGGCCCTCGTTGAGGATCAGCTCCTGGCCGGGCTTGATCTCCTCGGGCTTGATGGACGGGTGCAGGTTGACCTTCACCTTCCGCCCCTGCGAGAGGATGTTGACCGTGCCGTCCTCGTTGACGGACAGGTAGACGCCGTAGGTCGAGGGCGGCGCGCACAGCTTGTCGACCTCCTCGCGAAGCGAGGAGATCTGCTCGCGCGCCTCGTAGAGCGCGTTGACGAGCTTCTCGTTCTGGTTGAAGGACTGCACGAGCTGGCGGTTTGCCTCGCGGAGCTTGTTCTCGAGGACCATGGTCTCCCTGGGCGCGTCCTCGGCCTTCTTGCGCAGCCGCACGGTCTCCGCCTCGAGCGAGCGCACGTATGCCTGCAGGTCCTGCACCTGTACCTCGTACTCGGTGAGTCGCCGGCGATAATTCGAGTCCGTCATGGGAAGGAACTTGGACAACCCCTTCATCCCTTCGGACGAAGGCTCCCTGTTCGGGCTGGGCTTCTTCTCGAACTCCTTCATCTCCTCCACCCATTCCTTTCCGGGTGAGTCCGCGGGCGCTGCGCCAGGCGGAGCCCGTCGTGGGGACATCGTCCCACACGCGGCGTCAGTATAGGGGCCCGTTTCGCGGGGTGTCAAGGGAATTGCCCCTGAATCACCGTTCACATCCATCGAATTCATTTGAGTTTTCCCGATCTCTGCCCGGGGCGCTCCCCTATCGCTCTCACCCTGTCAAACGCCTCGCGGAGCGGGGGAGTTCCACTCTCAACACCAAGGTTCGGCTCCCCCGCTGCACTTGATAAGCAAGTTCGATGCCCGTCGCTGCGTGAATGCCGGCGCATGGGACGACGCGGAGATGGGGCGGGAGGGCTCGACGCGGCGTCGCGATCCGTAAAATCCGGCGACAGTTCTGGCCATGAGGTGACACCGGTCGTATAAAGGGACATGCCGCTACGCGCCCTGGTGTGCTGCTGCGTCCTTGCCATGTTCTTCGTGCTCGGAGGAGCGCCCGTTGCTAGCGCTCAGGGCTCGGTGCTGCGCGTGGGGCTCTCCCAGCTGCCAGCGACGCTCGATCCTGCCCTGGCCGTCGACGGGCCGGCTGCCATCGTCGCGCGCCACGTCTTCGATCGGCTTGTCCACTACCGCGAGGGATCGAGCGACGTCGAGCCGGGGCTGGCCCTCCAGTGGAGCGTGGCGCGGGACGGGCTCGCCTGGACCATCAGGTTGCGCGAGGGCGTTCGCTTCCACGACGGCACCCCCCTCACGGCCCAGCACGTGGCGGTGAGCCTCGAGCGGATGCTCTTCCCGGGCCACCCGCAAGCCCCCGAACGGAACCCGGTGGTGCCGCGGCTGCTGCGCGGGACCCCGGGCGTCATCAAGGAGATCCGCGTGCCGGATGCGCGGACCATCCAGATCCATCTCGTGCTCCCCTATGCGCCCCTCCTGACGGTGCTGGCGCATCCCGCCCTCGGCGTCGCGCGCGCGACCACGGGCCCCGATGGTGGCACGCGGTGGGTTGGCACCGGACCCTATAGCCCGGCGGAGATGGGCCCGGGTCGGATTGCCCTGGACGCCAACTCCTTCTACTGGGGCGGCGCGCCGCGAACGAGCCGGCTGGTCTTCCGCGAGTACCCGGACGTCGAGCAAGGCGAGGCCGATCTCGACGCGCGCGCGCTCGATGTGCTGATCCCCGACGTCCCCCCGTCACGGCTCGCCGGAGCGCTGTCCGTCCCCGGCTGGCGCATCGGCTACCTGGCCATGCAGACCGAGCGCGACCCGTTCAGGCGGAAGAAGGTCCGTCAAGCGGTGGCGGCCGCGCTCGATCCCCAGGCCATCGCCTCGGCCGTGGAGCCGGTGGCCATCCCGCTCTCGTCCTTCCTGCCGCCGGGCGTCTGGGGCAGCGTGGCCGCTGGGGCGTCCCCGGGCAGGGCCAGCCCGGAGGCGGCGCGACGTCTCCTCGCGGCGGCCGGGTTCCCCCGGGGGGTCTCGTCCCAGCTGGTCGTGGCGGGGGTCGGCCCGGGGCTCGACGTGGGGCGCCTGACGGATGAGCTCTACTGGACGCTCGGGGCCGCGGGGATCGCGCTCTCGGTCCTGCCCGAGACACCCGACATCGCCCTGCGAGTGGCTCAGAGCGGCGAGCACCAGATGATCCTCGTCGAGGCCCGCGCGGAGGGCGGCGATCCGCACCTGCTCCTCTACCCGCTCTCCACGAGCGAAGGGGCCGCCAAGGGAGGCGCCGCCGTGAACCTGTCCTTCTATCGGAACCCGCGCCTCGACGATCTCCTGGCCCGCGGCAGCCAGCTCTCCTTCCGTCCCGAGCGCCAGCGCGTGTACGCGCGCGCGCAGGCGCTCCTGGCCGACGAGGTCCCCTGGATCCCGCTGTACGTGCGGCTTCACTGGGCCGTGGCGCGCCCCGAGGTCCGCAACCTGCGCCTGCACCCGAGCGGCTGGCATCGGCTGGACCGCGTGGTGATCGAGCCT
>JACOVB010000208.1 GCA_016177555.1 Candidatus Rokuibacteriota bacterium | reverse complement strand
GCCTCATGTCGCGCTTCGCCACCGTCAAGTCCGAGGACGCCCGGCTCGATTCTCTCGCCGATCCCTCGCAGTACGGCGATCTCGACGAGAACGACCCGCGCAGCGTGGCCCGCTTCATGAAGCGCATGGGTCAGGAGATGGGCGAGGACATGGGGGAGGACGTGGAAGCGGCCATGGAGGAGGCCACGGCCGAGGGGGACGAGGGAGGCGGCGGGACCGGGGGCCTGGAAGGCGAGGGCCCGGAGGGCGGAGGCGATGATTCCGATCTCTAGCAGGATGCGGAACCACCCCGCAGGCCGCTCAAACAGGTCCAGATGCGAGGCGGCGAGGGAGGCGTACTCGCCGTACGTTGAGCGAGGAGCGACCAGCGCCGTACCTCCGCAGATGGGCCTGTTTCAGCGGCCTGCTAGCTGGGCATGAAGGTCGAGTCTCTCTCCGGCTTCGAAGGGCTGGACGCTGCCCGCTGGAACGCCCTCGTCGCGGGCTCCTCGCTCCCCTCGGTATTCCTCAGCTGGCAGTGGCAAACGGCCTGGGCCCGCGCCTTCCTCGGTGGCCGGGCGCTCGGGCTCCTCGCCGTCTCCGAGGACAGCGGCGCCCTGGCCGGCCTCCTGCCGCTTTACGAAGAGGCCGAGGGCCCGCTCATGCGCTTCGTCGGCGGCGTGGATGTCTCCGACTACCTGGATCTGATCGCGCCGGCAGGGCGCGAGGAGGAGATCTGGGGGGCGCTCCTGGAGCACCGGGCGGCGGCCGCGGGCGAGTGGGACCTGCACGGGATCAGGGCGGCCTCGCCGACGCTCGCGCTGCTGCCCGCGCTGGCGCCGCGCCACGGGATCGAGGCCCGGATCACGCGGGAGGAGCGCTGCCCGGTCCTGGCGCTGCCGCCGACCTGGGATGCCTACCTCGCGCGGCTGTCGGGCAAGGACCGCCACGAGCTGCGGCGGAAGATGCGCCGGCTCGAGGCCGAGCTGCCCGGGACCAAGACCCGCAGCCTGGCTGGCCCCGATGGGTGGGATGAGGGCATGACCGAGTTCCTGCGCCTGCACCGCCTGTCGCGAGCCGGCAAGGCGCGCTTCATGGACGAGACCATGGAGCGCTTCTTCCGCGAGGCCCTCGGGGCGCTGGCCGAGGCGGGGTGGGCGCGCCTCTGGTTCCTCGACTCTGACGGCGCTCCCATCGCCGCCTTCCTCTGCCTGGAGTATGGCGGGACAGTCGGCCTCTACAACTCGGGCTTCGATCCGACCCGGGCTCGCCTGGCTCCGGGCATCGTGCTGCTGGCGCATGTGATCAGGGACGCCATCGAGCGCGGTTTCGCCATCTTCGACTTCCTGCGTGGCGAGGAGCCCTACAAGTACGCCTTCGGTCCGGCGCCCACAGATCTCTTCAATGTCCGGGTGGCGCCGTGAGGCTCCGGGTCGCGATCCTGTCCGTCCACACCTGCCCGCTGGCCGCGCTCGGCGGGAAGGAAACGGGCGGCATGAACGTCTACGTGCGCGCCACCGCCCGCGAGCTGGGCCGCATGGGGGTTCACGTGGACGTGTTCACCCGGTCCCAGAATCCGGGCATGCGCCGGGTGGTGGAGCTGGGAACGGGGGCGCGCGTGATCCACCTGCCGGCGGGCCCCGAGGCGCCCATGGCGCGCGAGGTGGTGCACCGGCACCTGCACGAGTTCGTGGATGGCGTGGAGGCCCACCGCCGCGCCGAGGGCCTCGAGTACGACCTGGTCCACGGCCACTACTGGCTCTCCGGGGTGGCCGGCCTGGCGCTGCGGGAGTCGTGGGGTGTCCCGCTCGTCCAGATGTTCCACACGCTGGGCCGGCTCAAGAACTCGGTGGCGAAGACGCTCGCCGAGGTGGAGCCGGAGATCCGGCTGTCGGAGGAGGACCGGATCGTCCGCCTCGCGGACCGGGTGGTTGCCGCCAACGTGGTGGAGCGCGCGCATCTCGCCTGGTACTACGGCGCCTCGACCGACCGGATCGCCGTCATCCCCTGTGGCGTCGACACCGAGCTCTTCCGGCCCATGCCCCAGCTTGAAGCCAAGAGGCTGCTCGCGCTGCCGCCGGACCCGCTCTTGCTCTACGTCGGACGGCTCCAGCCCATCAAGGGGCTCGAGACCCTCCTGGAGGCCATGACCGCGCTCGACGGGGCCGCCCAGCTGCTCATCGTGGGCGGGGATCAGGACGAGCCGGAGAACGGCCACGCCGACTACCTGAGGGAGCGCGTCAGCGTGCTGGGCCTGAGGGAGCGCGTGAGCTTCCTCGGCGCCCAGCCCCAGGAGCGACTGCGCCTCTTCTACGCGGCCGCGGATGCCACCGTCATGCCGTCCTACTACGAGTCCTTCGGCATGGTGGCACTGGAGGCCATGGCCTGCGGCAGTCCCGTGATCGCCTCGCGGGTCGGCGGGCTCACGACGACGGTGCGGGACGGCGTCACCGGCTTCCTCGTTCCTGAAGGCGACGCAGGGGCGCTCGCCGAGCGCGTGGCCCTGCTCCTCGAGGACAGGGGGCGGCGGGCGCAACTCGGTCGCGAGGCGCAGCGCTGGGCCGCCGAGCACCGCTGGCCATGCGTCGCCGAGGCGGTGTGCCGCCTCTATTCCGACCTCCGCCCCAGCGCCTCCGGTCACCTCGCCCGCGCGCGCTGCCGCTCCAGTCACGGGAGTTCGTGACCCCCGCCCTCGTGCTAGACTGCCGCCCCATGGATGCCCTCCTCGACGTGAGGGATCTCCAGACCCAGTTCGCCACCAGCGGTGGCATCGTGCGCGCCGTGGATGGCGTCTCCTGGGACGTCCAGGCCGGGGAGACCGTGGCCCTGGTGGGCGAGTCCGGCTGCGGCAAGTCCGTCAGCGCGCTCTCGGTGATGCGGCTCGTGGCGGCTCCCGCGGGGCGGATTCTCTGTGGCCAGATCCTCTTCAAGGGACGGGATCTCCTCACGCTCTCCGAGGACGAGATGCGCCGGATCCGCGGGCGGGAGATCACCATGATCTTCCAGGAGCCCATGACCTCGCTGAACCCGGTGCTAACCATCGGCCGGCAAGTCACCGAGACCCTGGAGATCCACCTCGCGATGACACCCGCCCAGTCCCGGACCCGGGCCGCGGAGATCCTCGCGCTGGTGGGGATCGCGGAGCCGGAGCGGCGGCTCGGCCAGTACCCGCACCAGTTCAGCGGCGGCATGCGCCAGCGGATCATGATCGCCATGGCGCTGGCCTGCAACCCGGCGCTCATCCTTGCCGACGAGCCGACCACGGCGCTGGATGTGACCATCCAGGCCCAGATCCTGGAGCTCCTGAAGGACCTGTCCCGCAAGCTCGGCGTCGCGATGCTCATCATCACCCACAACCTCGGCGTCGTGGCCCGCTACGCCGACCGGGTCAACGTGATGTACGCGGGCCGGATCGTGGAGCGGGGGACCGCCCGGGAGATCTACGCCAATCCCCGCCATCCCTACACGCTCGGCCTGCTCCGCTCCGTGCCGCGGCTCGACGAGCCCAAGAAGGCCAAGCTCGCGCCCATCCCGGGGCAGCCCCCGGACCTCACGCGACTGCCGCCCGGCTGTTCCTTCGCCCCGCGCTGCGCCTTCGCCATCGAGCGCTGCCGGGCCGAGCGGCCCGAGCTGGAGACGGTGGGGCCCGAGCACGTCTCGGCCTGCTGGGTGGCAGGGCAGCTGGGAAAGGACGGGCGCGGGTGAGCGACGTCATTCTCGAGGTCCGCGACCTGGTGAAGCACTTTCCGGTGGGCGGCGGCTTTTTCGGGGGCAAGCCCGCCGTGGTCAAGGCCGTGGACGGTGTGAGCTTCTCGATCCGGCGCGGCGAGACGCTCGGTCTCGTCGGGGAGTCGGGCTGCGGAAAGACCACCACGGGCCGCTGCATTCTCCAGCTCGAGAAGCCCACCAGCGGCCAGATCATCTTCGAGGGGCAGGAGCTCACGGCCTTCAGCGAGAAGGAGCTCCGGAAGGTCCGGCGCCGGATGCAGGTGATCTTCCAGGACCCGTACAGCTCGCTGAACCCGCGCATGACTGTCGGGCAGATCATCGCCGAGCCCCTGGCCGTCCACGCTATCGTCCCCGAGCGCTGGGCGCGGAAGGCGCGGGTGACGCAGCTCTTGTCGCACGCGGGGCTCCTGCCGGCCATGGCCGACCGCTACCCCCACGAGCTGTCGGGCGGCCAGCGGCAGCGGGTCGGCGTCGCGCGGGCGCTGGCCATGGAGCCGAGCCTCATCATCTGCGACGAGCCGGTCTCGGCGCTGGACGTCTCGATCCAGGCCCAGATCATCAACTTGCTGGAGGAGCTGCAGGCCGAGTTCGGGCTCACGTACCTCTTCGTGGCCCATGACCTCTCGGTGGTGCGGCACATCTCCGATCGCGTGGCCGTCATGTACCTCGGCAAGATCGCGGAGATCACCGATCGGAAATCGCTCTACGAGAGGCCGCAGCACCCGTACACGAAGGCCCTGCTCTCTGCCGTCCCGATCCCGGATCCCGCGGTGGAGGCGGGCCGCGAGCGGGTCGTCCTCGGGGGCGAGGTGCCGAGCCCCCTCAGCCCGCCGCCAGGCTGCGTCTTCCACCCCCGCTGCCCCATCGCCGTGGACGAGTGCCGGCGCATCGTCCCCGAGCTCCGGGAGGTGCGGCCGGATCATCAGGCGGCGTGCATCCGGATCTGACGGAGCTCGCCTTGACAGGAGGCGGGGGGCTGGCTAAGGTACAGGCGCCCGCGGGAACCGTCCCGCCCCTTGCCGGGTTGAAGTTGCATGCGGGCGCGCCGTTTCTCGTGGCGCGGAGGTGGCAGATGAGCCCTCTGGCGGGTCCGTCCTTCGTCGTCGCGCTGGCTGTGATGCTGCTCGGC
>JACOVB010000069.1 GCA_016177555.1 Candidatus Rokuibacteriota bacterium | reverse complement strand
CGTCGTTCGTCATACCTTCGGCCCGATCAGCGGCTGCCGCCGCTCGATGGGGTAGTCCTTCCGGAGCGGGTGGCCCTCGAACTCCTCGTACATGAGGAGGCGCCGGAGGTCGGGGTGGTTAGCGAACCGGATGCCGAACATGTCCCACACCTCCCGCTCGAACCAGTTGGCGATGGGCCAGAGGGAGGTGGCGGTGGGTACCACCGCGTCGTCCTGCTCCACGGGGACCTTCAGCCGCAGCCGGTGGTTGTGCGGGATCGAGTACAGGTGGTACACGACGTCGAAGCGCGGGCCGTCCTCCCGGCCGGGGAACTTCAGATAGTCCACGGCGGTCAGGTCCATGAGCACATTGAAGCGGAGATTGGATTCGTCTCGCGAGAGGGTCAGCGCCTCGATGATGCCCTCGCGCGCGACGATGGCGGTGTGGTCGCCGCGATAGTCGTGCGTGCCGAGCAGCCGGGCGCCAAGACGCGCCTCGAGCCGCGCGAGCATGGCCTGTCCGTCCATCCGTGTCGAGTCTCT
Organism: Candidatus Rokuibacteriota bacterium; assembly: GCA_016177555.1. The sequence goes on along the minus strand of JACOVB010000069.1, from coordinate 2,363 downwards.
TCTCCGGGCGAGCGTGAAGGAACGCCGCGGCCCGGCGCTAGTAGCGCTGGGCGCCGGTCCCGATCTTCTCCTGGAGCTTCATGAGGCCGTCGATGACGCTCTCCGGCCGCGGTGGGCAGCCGGGGATGTAGACGTCCACCGGGATGATGGTGTCGATCCCCTGGACGGTCGCGTAGTTGTTGTAGAAGCCCCCGGTGCAGGTGCAGACGCCGAAGGCCACCACCCACTTGGGCTCGCACATCTGGTCGTAGATCCGCTTCAGCACCGGGGCCATCTTGTGGCTGATGGTCCCTACCACGAACAGCACGTCCGCCTGGCGGGGCGAGAAGCGCGGCAGCCCGGCTCCGAAGCGGTCCACGTCGTAATGCGAGCACGCGGTGGCCATGTACTCCATCCCGCAGCACGCCGTGACGAAGGGGTACTGGAAAATGGAGTACTTCCGCCCCCAGCCGATGGCCTCGTCGAGCTTGGACGTGAAGAAGCTGCCTACTCCCATTCCAGACCCCTCTTCTTCCAGATGTAGAGGAAGCCGAGCATGAGCACGCCGAGGAACACCATCATCTCGACGAAGCCAAACCACCCGAGCGTCCGGTAGATGGTCGCCCAGGGCCACACGAAGAGCAGCTCGATGTCGAAGATGATGAAGAAGATGGCGATGGTCGAGAACTTGATGGCGAAGCGCCCTTCGGCCACCTCCACCGGATCCTTCCCGCACTCGAAGGGCGCCTGCTTGGCCGGCGAGGTCCGCTTCGGAGCGATCAGCAGGGGGATCCCCATGAGCGCGCCGGCCACGCCGGCCGCGACCGCGAAGACCATGAGGAGCGAGACGTACTCCACGGTCAGAGCCCCTGGACCTGCTGCTTGGCGTGATAGGAGGAGCGGACCAGGGGCCCGGCCTCCACGTGGGCGAAGCCGAGGGCGAGCCCGATCTCGGCCAGCTCCGCGAACTCCCCGGGGGCGTAGTATCGGGCCACCGGCAGATGCCGGGGCGAGGGCCGGAGGTACTGGCCCAGAGTGAGGACGTTCACGTCGGCCTCGCGCAGGTCGCGCATGGTCGCCACCAGCTCGTCGCGTTCCTCGCCGAGCCCCAGGATGATGCCCGACTTGGTCAGGAGCCCGGGCACGGCGCGCCGCGCGCGCCGGAACAGCTCCAGGGTGCGCTCGTAGCGGCCGCCGTGGCGCGCGACCTTGTAGAGCCGCGGCACGGTCTCCGTGTTGTGGTTCAGGACGTCGGGCGCTGCGTCGATCACCGTCTGGAGCGCCGCGGCCTTGCCCTGGAAGTCCGGGATCAGGAGCTCCACCCGGCAGCCCGGGGCGTCTTTCCGGATCGCCCGGACCGTGGCGCCGAAGACGCTTGCGCCACCATCGGCCAGATCATCGCGGTTCACGGAGGTGATGACCACGTACTCGAGTCCCAGCTCGCCAACGGCGCGGCCCACGCGCTCCGGCTCTTCGCGATCCTCCCACTGAGGCTTGCCGTGGGCCACCGCGCAGTAGCCGCAGTTCCGCGTGCAGACATCGCCGAGGATCATGAAGGTCGCGGTGAGGTCCTGCCAGCACTCGCCGATGTTCGGGCAATGCGCCTCCTCGCACACCGAGTGGAGGTTCCACTGGCGCATGAGCCCCTTGAGGCGGATGTAGCTCGAGCCTCCCGGCGCCCGGACCCGGAGCCAGGGCGGCTTGGGTGAGGCGACGGGCCGGTGGTCATCCAGGAGGGGGAGCGAAATTCCCATCAACGCGTGTCCTTAGTTCCCCGTTGGCCCGAACAATTATGGCACAGCTTTCACAAGCCGCCGGGTGAGCTTGCGGCGGGGGCGGGCGTGGCGAAGCCCGGGCGCCCGCGCGTTGGCGCGCGGGCGCGGCGACAGCCCGGGTGCCCGCGCTTGGTGGTGCCGAAGGGGGGACTCGAACCCCCACGGGTTGCCCCACACGCCCCTCAAACGTGCGCGTCTGCCAATTCCGCCACTTCGGCGCCAGCGAGAGCAAAGTATGGCGCGGAGCCGCGCGCCTGTCAACGCCGCGGGCCGCCCGCCCCTAGCCCGCTGCGGACGAACCCCGCGGGCTGCTCAAAAAGGTCCAGATGCGAGGCGGCGCCCGACGGCCGCACGCGAGGCGCACTCCGCTTGGCGAGCCGAGCCGGAGGCGAGGTAAGCGGATCCGCAGATCCGGGCGAGCGTGAGCGAGCCACGTTGAGCGTTCGGCCGAGGGCGCCGTACCTCCGCAGATGGACCTTTTTCAGCGGCCTGCTAGCGCGGCGGCCGGGCGAAGCGGCCGACGGCCTGGCGGAGGCGCGGATCGAGGGCGTCCCGGATCCCCTCACCGAGCAGGTTGTAGGAGAGGACCGTGACGAGGATCGCCAGCCC
>JACOVB010000068.1 GCA_016177555.1 Candidatus Rokuibacteriota bacterium | reverse complement strand
GGTGAGCGGATCCGGAGATCCGGGCGAGCGTGAGCGAGCCACGTTGAGCGTGCGGCCGAGGGCGCCAACGAAGCAGATGGGCCTTTTTCAGCAGCCTGCTAGGCGCGCGGGCCAGAGGAGCGGAGGCATGGGCTGGAAGCGGAAAGACCTCCTGAGCTTGCAGGACCTCGAGGCCGCGGAGATCCGGGACGTGCTGGACACGGCTGGCTCCATGAAGGAGATCGCCACCCGCGAGATCAAGAAGGTACCGACCCTCCGGGGCAAGACGGTGGTGAACCTCTTCTTCGAGGCCTCGACGCGCACGCGCACCTCGTTCGAGATCGCGGGCAAGTGGCTCTCGGCCGACGTCGTCAACTTCTCGGCCTCCGGCTCCAGCGCCGAGAAGGGGGAGAGCCTGCTCGACACCGCGAAGAACATCGAGGCCATGAGCCCGGACGTGGTCGTGGTCCGCCACAAGGCCTCGGGGGGGCCCGCGCTCCTCGCCCGGCATCTGCGCTGCGCCGTGGTGAACGCCGGCGACGGCGCCCACGAGCACCCCACGCAGGGACTGCTCGATCTCCTGACGATCCGGGAGAAGAAGGGGCATCTCGAGGGCCTCAGCGTCGCCATCGTCGGGGACATCACCCACAGCCGGGTGGCGCGCTCGGACATCCACGGGATGAAGAAGATGGGCATCACCGTGACGGTGGCGGGGCCGCCCACGCTCATCCCGCCCGCGTGCCAGGAGCTCGGCGTCAAGGTGAGTCACCGGCTGGAGGAGGCCATCGCGCACGCCGACGTCATCGTGATGCTGCGGCTCCAGCACGAGCGGATGGAGAGTGGTCTCATCCCCTCGCTCCGGGAGTACTCGCGCGTCTGGGGGCTGTCGCTCGACAGGCTCAAGCACTGCCGGCCGGACGTGCTCATCATGCACCCGGGACCGGTGAACCGCGGCGTCGAGCTGTCCCCGGAGGTGGCCGACAGCCGGTACTCGGTGATCCTGGACCAGGTGACCAACGGCGTGGCGGTGCGCATGGCCGTCCTCTACCTGCTGGCGGGGAGTCAGCCAGCATGAGCCTCCTCATCAGGCAGGGGCGGGTCGTGGATCCCGCCAGCGGCATCGACGGCGTCCAGGACGTCCTGGTGGTCGACGGGCGCATCGGGAAGGTGGGCCCAGGGCTCCGGGCCCCGCAGGGGACGCAGGTCATCGACGCGGCGGGCAAGGTCGTCTGCCCCGGCTTCATCGACATCCACGTCCACCTGCGCGAGCCGGGCTTCGAGTACAAGGAGACAGTGGCCAGCGGCACGCGCGCGGCGGCGGCCGGCGGTTTCACCGCCGTCGCCTGCATGGCCAACACCGTCCCCGTCAATGACAATCGCGCGGTCACCGACTACATCCTCGCCAAGGCCCGCGTGGAAGGCGTCGTGCGTGTCTACGCCATCGGCGCCGTCACGCGGGGGCTTCGGGGCGAGCATCTCTCCGAGATGGCGGAGCAGGCGGAGGCCGGCTGCGTGGCCTTCTCCGACGACGGCAGGTGCGTGATGAACGCCGCCCTCTACCGGCGGGCCATGGAGTACGCGCTCCCCTTCGGGACGCCGCTCATCAGCCACGCCGAGGACTGCCACCTGGCGCATGGCGGCGTCATGCACGAGGGGTTCGTCTCCACGGACCTCGGCCTGACGGGGCAGCCCGCCGCGGCGGAGGACGTGATGGTGGCGCGGGACATCGTGCTGGCCGAGCTGACCGGCGCCCACGTGCACATCGCGCACCTCTCCACGGCCGGGGCCGCGCGCCTGGTGCGCGACGGCAAGGCCCGCGGCGTCCGGGTGACCGCCGAGGTGACGCCGCATCACCTCCTGCTCACCGACGAGGCGGTGCGCGACTACGATCCCAACACCAAGATGCAGCCGCCGCTGCGCTCCACGCGGGACGTGGAGGCGGTGCTCGAGGGGCTCCTGGACGGGACCATCGACTGCGTCGCCACCGACCACGCCCCGCATGCCCTGTCCGAGAAGGAGGGCGAGTTCGCGGAGGCCGCCAGCGGCGTCGTGGGGCTCGAGACGGCTGTCCCGCTCCTGCTCGACCGGCTCGTGCGGCCGGGGCGCCTCGACCTCTCCACCTTCGTGGCGCGCATGTCCTCTGGCCCCGCCCGCGTCCTCGGCCTGCCGGGCGGGAGCCTCGCGCCCGGAGCCGCCGCGGACATCACCATCCTGGACCTCGAGCGGCCCTTCACCGTGGACCCGGACGCGTTCCACTCGCGCAGCCGCAACACCCCCTTCCGGGGTGTCACGGGCACCGGCGCCCCGATCATGACCATCGTCGGCGGCACCGTGGTGACGCCATGACACAGGCGCTGCTGGCGCTGGCCGACGGACGGGTCTTCCGGGGCGAGCCTTGCGGGGCCACCGGTGAAGCTCCGGGAGAAGTCGTCTTCAACACCGCCATGACGGGCTACCAGGAGATCATGACCGATCCCTCCTACCGGGGGCAGCTCGTCTGCATGACCTACCCGCTCATCGGCAACTACGGCATCAATCCAGAGGATATGGAGTCGAGTCGGCCCTGGCTCAGCGGCTTCATCGTCAAGGAAGCGTGCCCCTACCCGTCCTCCTGGCGCCGGCGGACCTCGCTCGACGCGTACATGAAGGAACACGGGATCGTCGGCATCCAGGGCATCGACACGCGCGCGCTGACGCGCCATCTCCGCGACCAGGGTGCCCAGGCGGGCATCATCTCGTCGGTGGAAGGCGACGCGGCGCGGCTGGTGGAGCGGGTGCGAGCCGTCCCGAGCCTGGTGGGCCGTGACCTGGTGCGGGAGGTGACGGCGGAGGCGGCCTACGGGTGGGCCGAGGGCACGTGGGACCTCCGCCGCGGCTACACCGAGCCGGCGGCGCCGCGGTTCCGCGTGGTCGCCTTCGACGCGGGGATCAAGCGGAACATCCTGCGCCGCCTCGCCTCGCTGGGCTGCGCGCTCCAGGTGCTGCCGGCAAGCACCCCCGCCGAGGCGATCCTCGAGATGAAGCCCCACGGGATCTTCCTCTCCAACGGCCCGGGCGATCCGGAGCCCGTGGAGTACCTGATCCGGACCGTGCGGGCCCTCGTCGGCCGGGTGCCGATCTTCGGCATCTGCCTCGGCCACCAGATCCTGGGACTCGCTCTCGGCGGGACGACGTACAAGCTCAAGTTCGGCCACCATGGCGCCAACCACCCGGTGAAGAACCTCCTGACCGGCGGCGTGGAGATCACGGCGCAGAACCACGGCTTCGCCGTGGACCCGGGCTCGCTGGAGCGGGTCGGGGTCGAGCCGACACACGTGAGCCTCAACGACGGCACCTGCGAGGGGATGCGGCACCGGGAGCTTCCGGTCTTCTCCGTGCAGTACCACCCCGAGGCCTCTCCCGGCCCGCACGATGCGGACTACCTGTTCCAGGCCTTCATCGCCCTGATGGAAGGCGAGAAAGGAGGGTGACCTCTCCATGTCGAAGTACCTGATCTCGTACCGCAAGACCGAGGAAGTCGGTCAGAAGCCCGAGTGGGCCAGCTTCACCACCGAGAGCGAGCTGGCGCTCGAGGCGCACGCCGTCAAGGAACGCGTCGAGAAGCGCATGAGCGTGCTCGGCGAGAAGCTCTGGGGCAAGGGGGACGTCGTGTGGGTCGGCTCTGGCCGCCTGGACGACGTGCTCTACAAGCGGGAAGAGGCCGCCCCGGAGGCGTCGATAATCTATGGGCTCGTCGCGGAGTAGACGGCGCGCCCGCGCACCGCTCGCGGTGCCCCTTACATCGAAGGGAGCCGAGATGCTCGTGAAGGCGGAGGCGTACTACGATGGCAAGTTCTGGTGCGCCCGCGGCATCGGTGCCGACTTCTTTACCCAGGGCAGGACGCTGGACGAGCTCCTGCGCAATGCGAAAGAAGCGGCTGGACTGCATTTCGCCGGCTCGCGGCCGCCAAGGCCGAACTGGTGAAGCAGCTCGGCGGGTAGCGGCCATGCCCAGGCGCACTGATCTGAGGAAGATCCTGCTGATCGGCTCCGGGCCCATCGTCATCGGCCAGGCCTGCGAGTTCGACTACTCCGGCACCCAGGCCTGCAAGGCGCTGCGCGAAGAAGGCTTCGAGGTGGTGCTGGTCAACTCGAACCCGGCCACCATCATGACGGACCCCGAGATGGCCCACCGCACCTACGTGGAGCCGCTCACGCCGGAGTTCGTGGCCAAGGTGATCGCCCGCGAGCGCCCGGACGCCATGCTCCCCACCGTCGGCGGCCAGACCGGGCTCAACCTCGCGGTGGCGCTGTCGGAGGACGGCACCCTCGATCGCTACGGGGTGGAGCTCATCGGCGCCACGCTGCCGGCCATCAAGACCGCCGAGGACCGCAACCTCTTCGGGGCGGCGATGGCCCGGATCGGGCTCGAGATGCCCCTGGGGTTTTACGCGGGAGGCCCTGCCGAGGCCCTCGAGGGAATGCGCCAGCGCCGGATGCAGTTCCCCCTGATCCTCCGACCCTCGTTCACGCTGGGCGGCACCGGCGGCTCCATCGCCTACAACCCGGACGAGCTCGAGGCCGCCATCAAGTGGGGGCTGCAGCAGAGCCCGATGGGGCAAGTGCTGGTGGAGGAGTCGGTCATCGGGTGGAAGGAGTTCGAGCTGGAGGTGATGCGCGATCTCAAGGACAACGTCGTCATCATCTGCTCCATCGAGAACTTCGATCCGATGGGCGTCCACACGGGCGACTCCATCACCGTGGCGCCGGCGCAGACTTTGACCGACAAGGAGTACCAGCTCATGCGCGACGCCTCCCTCGCGATCATCCGCGAGATCGGCGTCGAGACGTCGTCTACTGCGTGGTCATGGTCCCGCGCTGGGCCTTCGAGCAGGTCCCCGAGGCCGACCCGACGCTCACCACCCAGATGAAATCGGTGGGCGAGGTCATGGCCATCGGGCGGACGTTCAAGGAGGCGCTGCAGAAGGCGGTCCGGTCGCTGGAACAGGACCGGTGGGGGCTCACGCTGGACCGGCCGCCGGCCGACCTCGAGACACTCCGCCAGCAGGTCCGCGTGCCCACCCCCGAGCGCTGCTTCGCCATCGCCGAGGCCTACCGGCAGGGGCTCACCACCGAGGAGATCGCCGACCTGTCGGCCGTGGACCCGTGGTTCCTCGAGAACGTGCGCGAGATCGTCGAGCTCGAGCCCCGCATCCGGGCCGCCGGGCTCGCCGATGCCCGCGTCCTGCGCCGGGCCAAGCAGATGGGCTTCGCCGACGGCCGCATCGCCGAGCTCACCGGCACGACCGAGCCCGAGGTGCGGGCCGCGCGGCTCGCCGCGGGGATCCGCGCCACGTTCAAGATGGTGGACACCTGCGCCGCCGAGTTCGTCGCCTACACGCCCTACCTCTACTCGACCTACGAGGAGGAGGATGAGGCGCCGCCCACCCCGCGGCCCAAGGTCGTCATCCTCGGCTCCGGACCGAACCGCATCGGCCAGGGGATCGAGTTCGACTACGCGTGCGTGCACGCCGCCTTCGCGCTCAAGGAGATCGGCGTGGAGGCGATCATGGTCAACTGCAACCCGGAGACGGTCTCCACCGATTACGACACCTCCGACCGCCTGTACTTCGAGCCGCTCACGTTCGAGGACGTGATGAACATCGTGGAGCGGGAGCGGCCGCGCGGCGTGATCGTCCAGTTCGGCGGCCAGACCCCCCTCAAGCTGGTGGTGGCGCTCCAGGCCGCCGGCGTGCCGATCCTCGGCACCCCGTCGGATGCCATCGACCGCGCGGAGGACCGCCGGCGCTTCGCCCAGCTCCTGGAGGGGCTCCACCTCGCCCAGGCCCCCGGGGACACGGCGCGCTCCTTCGAGGAGGCGGCGCGCATCGCGACCACGATCGGCTACCCCGTGCTGGTGCGGCCGTCGTACGTGCTCGGCGGGCGCGCCATGCAGATCGTCTACGACGAGGAGGACCTGCGTGGCTACATGCGCGAGGCGGTGCGGGTGAGCCCCGAGCACCCGATCCTCGTGGACAAGTTCCTGGAGGACGCCATCGAGATCGACGTGGACGCCATCGCGGACGGCGAGCGCGTGGTCGTGGGCGGCGTCATGGAGCACGTGGAGAAGGCGGGCATCCACTC
>JACOVB010000207.1 GCA_016177555.1 Candidatus Rokuibacteriota bacterium | reverse complement strand
GGCTCAGGGAGCGACCGGCGGACTATGGTGACGACGTGCGCCAGCGGCTGCGCGTCGGCGCCTTCATCTCGGCAGCCGAGTATCTGAAGGGCCAGCAGGCCCGCGCACTGATCCGCCGCGAAGTGGATGGCGCTCTCGCGAAGGCGGATGTGCTGGTCTGCGCCACGACGCCGATCGTGGCGACGGCGGTGGGCCAGAGCGAGGTCACGGTGGAGCACGAGAAGCTGGCCGTGCGCGCGAGCCTGATCCGGTTCACGCGCCCGTTCAACCTGACCGGCCACCCCGCGGCCTCCATCCCGTGCGGCTTCACCGCGGCGGGGCTGCCGGTGGGACTGCAGATCATCGGGCGGCCCTTCGACGAGGCGACGGTGCTCCGGGTGGCCGACGCCTATCAGCGCGCGACGGACTGGCACACGCGCCGCCCCCCGGTGGATCAGCCGCGGCCTGCCGCGCCCGAGGGGCGGCCAGCGTGAGGACGGGGCCCGACGTCCTTCCGGGGACGGCCATGCCTTGCACTGCCATGGATGACGAAGACCCAACCGTCGTTCCGATCGAGGATGCGCTCGACCTCCACACCTTCGCTCCTCGCGATATCCCCTCCGTCGTCGAGGCCTATCTCGAGGAGGCGGTGACGCGCGGCTTCGCGGAGGTGCGGCTCATCCACGGGAAGGGCAAGGGCGTGCAGCGTGCAGTGGTCCAGCGGCTCCTGGACAGGCATCCGCTGGTGCTGCGCTTCTTCGATGCCCCCGAGGAACGTGGCGGCTGGGGGGCGACGGTGGTGGTGCTGCGCCGCTAGCGGGCTGCTGAACAAGGCCCATCTGCGGAGGTACGGCGCCCTCGGCCCCGCACGCTCAACGTGGCTCGCTCACGCTCGCCCGGATTGAGTACGCCTCGCGTGCGGCCGTCGGGCGCCGCCTCGCATCTGGGCCTTTTTGAGCAGCCCGCAAGGTTTTTCCGCATCCTGCTAGCCCTTGCCGGCGCGGATCAGCATCATCCGGTCGGCGAAGGACCGGATCCTCCCGTCCTCCACGGTGAAGCTGAACGCCTCGCGGCATCGCGCCGGCGCGTCCAGGACGAAGCGGTCGAGGTGGGCCCTGGCCTCGGCGCTCATGCGCATGCGGCCGGTCCACTCCTCCCACGGCCGCCCCTTGGTGACGATGGCCTCCTCGATGACCGTGAAGCCGGCCACGGTGAGACAGTCCGTCCATTCCCGCTGGCTGAGGGAGCGCACATGGGAGGGGTCGCGGCGCTTCTCCACCTCGAGGATGAAGCCCGCCAGCTCCGGATCGTCGTGGCCCAGGATGTCCTGCAGGAGGAACGACCCGCCGGGACGCAGCACGCGAGCCACCTGCCGGAGCGCCGGCGGGACGGCGGGGAAGTGATGAGCCGCGATGCGGCAGGTGACCACGCCGAAGCTCGCGTCCCGGAATGGCAGCGCATCCGCGTCGGCGCCGAGGAAGCGGATGGTCGTCATGCCCTGCGAGGCGGCGAAGGCGCGCGCCGCCAGCAGCATCGGCTCGGTGAGGTCGGTGGCCACCACGGTCAGGGTGAAGGCCGAGAAGGCCAGCGCCGTGTGGCCGCCGCCCGTGGCGACGTCGAGCACGCGGCTCTGCCCGGTGGCGCGCCCCCACGCCAGGAGGCGCTCGAGGTCGGGGCCGCCCGCGTGCCCGGCGCTCCGGACATAGGCCTCGGCGGTGGCGCCGAACTGGGCCTGCACCTGCCCCTTGTGCGGGTCGGGCACGGTGTCAGCCCTTCGGCCGGCCGGCGAGGTGGCGGAGGAGGAAGTCGGCATCGAGGGGAGTCAGATCGAAGCGGCGGCTCGCCTCATCGAGGAGCGTGACCCGGTCCGCCGCCGGATTGTCGCGCACCTGCTCGTCGATCCACGTGATGGCCTGCTTGATCGGGGCCTCGCCTGCGGCCATTCAGCGCCTACCCGAAGATCTTCTTGAGCCCGCCGAGGAAACCGCTTCCCTCTCCTTGCGCGAGCACCTGGTCCAGCTCGCCGCAATCGAACCAGAGCCCCCCGCAGGCGGAGCACTTGTCCAGCTCCACCTTGCGGTACGTGATGGTCACCAGCGGCGCGGCGCACTTGGGGCAGCGGTTACGGGCCACCGCGAGCACGCGCTGCCGCTCCGCCGCCTCGGTGCTGCTCTCGGCATCGGCCAGCACCTTCTTCCGCCGCTCGAACTCGAGCCGCGCGAAGTACTCCTCTTCCTGCTCGCTGGGTGTGACGGGCATGGCGGTTCCCTCCCTCGCTTACGGCGCGCCCCGGGCCCGCGGATGGGCGCACCGGAGGCGCGCCATCGGATCGAGTCTGGCTACGTGCCGGTCTCGCGCTCGTACTTCGTCTTCCAGTCCTTGTTGAGATCCTCGACGCCCGGGATGACCTTGATGGTGCTCCACGCGGCGCGGGCCGCGCCGCGCATGGCGTAGTAGAGGGTCTCGCTCAGCTCGTCGTCGGTGGCTCCGGCTTGCTTCGCAGCCGCGAAGCGTCCGGGCACTCAGGACGTGCAGCCGGCCGCCGCCATGGCGGCCAGCGCCACGAGCTGCATGGTCTTGGGGTCGAGGGCCCCCTCCCGGTAATACAGACTCGCGAACTCCTTCATCTCGGCCATTGGTCCCTCCTGGGTGTGGGTGGTGGCATGCCGGGTCAGTATACCCCGCGCTACAGGTCTCGGACGAGGCGGCGGGCGCGATCCAGGTTCTTCCGGTAGGCGTCGAAGGAGTTCTCGAGCTGCGGCGGTCGGCCCGATCGGCGGTCGAGCGTGAAGCACGAGAAGGTGATGTCGTGGGCCAGCGGGAAATCCCGGTAGAGATGGCCGGAGACCTTCTGCGGGTTCTCGGAGCGGGTGATCTCGAAGTCCTCGTGCTCCCGGAGCGGGGGGATGCGCTCCCCGTGCTTGGTCCGCACCCACTTCATCGTGCCCCCGAGGAGGTAGGAGAGGAACAGGCAGTCCACGAGCATGGACTCCGTCCAGGGGATGGCCTTCTGGTATCCGGCAACGAAGCGGGCGCCGGTGCGGACGAGGAAGTCGCGGGCCGTGTCCGGCGTCACGAAGTCGCAGGCCCCGAAGATGTAGCCGATGCGGCGACTGAGCCGGCAATGCTCCACGAGGGCGGAGAGCCGGATGACACGGTTGCCGATGCCCATCAGGGTGCGCCGCTTCCCATGGGAGGCGATGTAGCAAACCTGGAAGGAGGATCGCCGCCGGCGCACCTCCTCCAGGAGCAGGCCCAGGTCGTAGTTGCTGTAGAAGCGGCGATAGACGAGGTTGACGCGGATGCCCTCCCAGGCGAGTGACTGCTTGATGGCCTTGAGGTAGGGCAGCACCGAGGGCTCGTCCTCGAGGAGCTGCCCCTGCCGATTCCACATGGACTCCAGCACGACGAGACCGGGCATGGGAGGGTCATGGTACCACGCCGAGAATGGGGGCCCATTGGATGATCGGAGATACAGCCAATTGGCTCTGTACTTTCGTTGAGAGCTGACGAGAATGGCTGGTATGGTGGGGCCATGAGGATTCCTCTCGAACGGGGAGCAGTCGGGGGTGGGCGAGTCCCGCTGTCCCGCCAGATCCAGAGCCACCTCGAGCGGCTGATCAAGGAAGGGAAGCTGGCCCCCGGCGTCAAGCTGCTGGCCACCCGGGAACTGGCGCACGATCTCGGGGTCAACCGGACCACCGTGGCCACGGCCTACGAGGAGCTGATCGCCGCGGGCTGGGCCCGAGCGCATGTGGGGCAGGGCACCTTCGTCGCGGAGCGGGTGCCGGCCTTCGGGGAGCCGGCCCCCATCAGCGCGCAGAAGCTCGATTGGTCCGGGTTCCTGTCTAAACGGGCGCAGGTCGTGGCCGCCGACATGCACCGGCGACGGGCCTACGGCCAGCTCGCCCGGCCGGCCCCCGGCACCATCTCCTTCGCCGGCGGCATGCCCGACAGCACACTGTTCCCGACTGACGCGTTCCGCCGGGTCCTCAACCGGGTCATCACCCAGGAGGGGCGAGAGCTGCTCCAGTACTACGCTCCCGGAGGCTACCCGCCGCTGCGCCGATACCTGGCGGGCTATCTCCTGCGCTTCGGGGTCGAGGCGCGCCCGGAGGAGATCCTCATCGTCAATGGCTCGCAGCAGGGCTTTGATCTCGTCGCCCGCACCCTGCTCGATCCCGGTGATCTGGTGGCCATCGAGCAGCCGTCCTACCCGCGCGCCATGCAGGTGTTCCGCTCGTTCGGGGCAGCGCTCGTGCCGGTCCCGCTGACGGAGGCGGGGCTCTCTGTGCCCCATCTGGAGCGTCTGCTGGAGCGCCAGACTCCCAAGCTCCTGTACTGCCAGCCGAGTGCCCACAACCCCACCGGGCTCACCATGAGCCTGGCCGTGCGGCAGCGCCTCCTCGAGGTGGCGGCCAGGCACCGGTTGCCCATCGTCGAGGATGGCTTCGATGGGACTCTCTTCTATGGCGAGCGCCCCCCGGGCCCGCTCAAGGCCATGGACATGGCGGGACTCGTGGTCTACATCGGGACCTTCTCCAAGATCCTCTTCCCCGGGCTCCGGCTGGGCTGGATCGTCGCCCCGCCGGCGCTGATCGAGCGGCTCGAGATGGCCAAGCAGCTGGCCGACATCCACACGAGCCCGCTGCTGCAGGCGGCCGTCTACCATTTCTGCGAGAGGCGGCACCTGGAGCGGCACCAGGCGCGAGCGCTCCGGGAATACGCGCGGCGCCGGGAGACGCTCCTGGACGGGCTTCGCCGCCTCATGCCGCCCGGGGTCACATGGACCGAGACCGCGGGAGGATTCTCGCTGCTGCTGACACTTCCCGAGGGCCTGGAGACGGCCGCCCTGCTCCCGCGAGCGCAGGCGCGCGGGGTGACCTTCACGCCTGGCGATGCCTTCTTCATCGACGGCGGGGGCGAACGCTCGCTCCGGCTCTCCTTCTCGGCCGTGCCGGTGTCGCAGATCGACGACGGGATGAAGCGGCTCGGGGACGCGATCCGGGATCTCGGGCGTCACCCCGACCACGCGGCGCGCGAGCCCGAGCTCTCCGTGCCCCTCGTGTGAGAGCGACAGGAGGATCCCAGGTGAACTTCCACACTCTGGCAGCCCGCGGCGGGCGCGACGTGCCCTCGGCCAGCCGCCCACTCACCGCGCCGATCTACCAGACCAACGTCTACGCCTTCGAGGACATGGAGACGGTGGAGTCAGTGTGGGAAGGCAAGATCTCGGGGTACGTCTACGGGCGCTACGGCACCGGCAACCACAGCATGATCGAGGATCTGGTGGCAGGGCTCGAGGGGGCCGAGGCCGCCGTGGCCTGCGCCTCCGGGATGGGGGCGACGACGGCGCTGCTCCTGGGTCTCTTCGCGGCGGGCGACCACCTGGTGGCGGCGCGGGATCTGTACGGGACCACGGCCTCCTTCCTCACGTCCGAGGGCAGGCGGCTCGGGATCGAGACGACGTTCGTGGACGCGACCGACGCGGAACGAGTCCTCGGAGCCCTGCGGCCCAACACGAAGGCCGTTTTCGTCGAGGCCCTGTCGAACCCGCTGCTCCGGCTCGCTGACCTGCCCGTCCTGGCGCCTCTGCTCGAGCGGAGAGGTGTCGAGCTGATCGTCGATGCGTCCATGGCCTCACCGGCCGTCTGCCGTCCCATCGAGCACGGCGCCACCGTGGTCATGCACAGCCTGACCAAGTTCATCTCCGGCCACGGCGACGTGACGGGCGGGATGGTGCTGGGCCGCAAGGAGGCCATGGGCCGCTGTCGCGAGGCGATGATTCGCGCGGGGACCAATCTCGGGCCCTTCGACGCGTGGCTCGCGGTGCGCGGGGCGCGGACGCTCGGGGTGCGGCTCGAGCGGCAGTCGGCGACGGCGCTGTCGCTGGCGCAGTTCCTCGAGCCACATCCCGCCGTGGCGCGCGCCCACTACCCAGGGCTCGCGACCCATCCGCAGCACGCGCTCGCCAGGCGGCTGATGCCGGGGCCCATGGGCGCCATCCTGTCCGTCGACCTGCGGGGTGGGGCTCTCGCCGTCGGGCGCTTCATGGCGCGGGCGCGGCTCATGGAGTTCGCGCCGAGCTTCGGAGATGTGGCGACGACCTGGACCTATCCGGCGCGCACGTCCCATCGCCGCGTCTCCGACGAGGACAAGGCGGCCATGGGGATCGGCCCCGGCCTCGTACGCCTCTCCGTCGGCCTCGAGGACCCCACCGACCTGATCGAGGACCTCACCCAAGCCCTCGAATAGCCGTCCCGGTTGACAGGACGCCCCGATGAGCGCCAGAGGCGTGACGAGGCCCAACGGCCAAACCGAAGTCATCCACGTTCAAGCGAGACAGATGAGCGCCAGAGGCGCGAAGAGGCCAAACCGCGAGGCGATATCATCCACATTCAAGCGAGATGAGAGACCGCCAGAGGCGCGAAGAGGCCACGGTTGAGCGGGCGCCCCGATGAGCGCTTGCGCGAAGAGGCCAAACCGCCAAACCGAAGTCATCCACATTCAGCCAAGATAAAGGAGAACCAAGACATGGAAGTCGGGACACTGAGGCTCAAGGTAGGACTGGCCGAGATGCTCAAGGGCGGCGTCATCATGGACGTCACCAACGCCGAGCAGGCGAAGATCGCCGAGGACGCGGGCGCCGTGGCCGTGATGGCGCTCGAGCGGGTGCCGTCCGATATCCGCCGCGACGGCGGGGTGGCGCGCATGTCACCGGTGAAGAAGATCAGAGAGATCCAGGCGGCGGTCTCCATCCCCGTCATGGCCAAGTGCCGTATCGGGCACTTCGTGGAAGCGCAGATCCTGGAGGCGCTGGGCGTGGACTACATCGACGAGTCCGAGGTCCTCACCCCGGCCGACGAGCACTTCCACGTGGACAAGTTCGCCTTCAAGGTGCCGTTCGTGTGCGGCTGCCGCGATCTCGGCGAGGCGCTCAGGCGCATCGGCGAGGGCGCCGCGATGATCCGCACCAAGGGGGAGGCCGGCTCCGGGAACATCGTCGAGGCGGTGCGCCACATGCGGGCCGTGGTGTCCGGCATCAAGCGGCTCACGACCCTCGGCCAGGAGGAGCTCATGACGGAGGCGAAGAACCTGGGCGCTCCCTACGAGCTCGTGCGCTGGATTTCCCAGCACGGCATGCTGCCGGTGCCGAACTTCTCGGCCGGCGGCATCGCGACGCCCGCGGACGCCGCCCTCATGATGCAGCTCGGCGCCCAGGCAGTGTTCGTGGGGTCGGGCATTTTCAAGTCCGCGGATCCGGCCGTGCGGGCCCGCGCCATTGTCCAGGCCACGACCCACTTCAAGGATCCTGACATGCTGGCCAAGGTCTCGGAGGATCTCGGCGAGGCCATGCCGGGCATCGAGACCTCCAAGCTCAAGGAGTCCGAGCTTCTTCAAACCCGGGGATGGTAGGGCGAGCCGAGGCGTGTCGCACGACGAGGCGAGCGGACATGGCAATCTCCCCGAGCGGAGCGAGGAGGCGAGCCGAGGCGTGTCGCACGACGAGGCGAGCGGAGACGGCAATCCCCCGAGCGGAGCGAGGAGGCGAGACGTGGACGTGACGATCGGGGTGCTCGCGCTGCAGGGTGACTTCGACCTCCACCGGCAGGTCCTCGGGCGCATCGGGGTCGCCTCG
>JACOVB010000225.1 GCA_016177555.1 Candidatus Rokuibacteriota bacterium | reverse complement strand
TGAGCGTGCGGCCGAGGGCGCCAACGAAGCAGATGGGCCTTTTTCAGCAGCCTGCTAGTGCCGGAACTCCTGGTCGAGGATCTCCGTGATGAACCGGTCGAGCGACACGGGGTAGAAGCGGACGTTGGGCGACAGGATGACCCCCGTGTTGATGACTTCCCGCTGCGTCAGCTCGTCGAGCGCGCGCTCGATCTGGGCCTGCGGGTCCCGGTCCCACCGCTGGATGGAGAGGTCCTCGCTCTCGAGCGTGACCTGGTGCCGGGAGGAGTACATGAAGGAGAAGACCCGCGCCACCAGCGCCCGGTCCATCACCTCCGACTCCTTGAAGAGATCGCCGTAGGTCTGCCCGGCGTGCCCGGGCGCGAGCACCAGCCGCGGGGAGACCTTGATCTTCCCGCGGATCTCCACCGAGCGCGCCGGCCGGTCCTCCTGGGGTCCCACCAGGATATAGGGCAGCACGTGGTAGCCGGCGATGATGCCGGTGACGGGCTTCCGCACGATGTCCGTCGTCTCAAAGAGATGCTTGACGAATTCGGGGTCGAGGCGCTCGTCGAACATTCGACCTACCCGCGGAACACGGAGACTTCCATGCAGGTTATCAGGCGCAGCATGCGCAGCGCGGCCTTGGTCACGAAGCACCCAGCGCGGCGAGTCGCGCCTGGACGCCGTCGGGCAGGGGATAGCGCCGGTCCCACTTTCCGGCCTTGACGATCTGGCCCGGCAGCGGGCGCCCCACGATCTCCTGCACGCGCCTCGAGGTCGCGATGAGGGCGTCGAGATCCACGCCGGTGTCGACGCCCATGGCGTGCAGGCAGTGGATCAGGTCCTCGGTGCAGACATTGCCCGAGGCGCCCGGGGCGAAGGGACAGCCGCCGAGCCCTCCGATCGAGGCGTCGACCTGGGTCACGCCCATCTCCATGGCGGCGAGGACGTTCGGGATGGCCATGGCGCGCGTGTCGTGGGTGTGAAGCGTCCACTCGATCCCTGGAAAGCGAGGCATCAGCCGCTCGAGCACCCGGGCCACCTGGGCCGGGTTGGCCATGCCGGTGGTGTCGGCCAGCCCGATGGCGCGGGCGCCAAGCTCCACCAGCCGCGCCACCACGGACTCGAGCCGGTCCACCGGCACCTCGCCCTCGAAGGGGCAGCCGAAGGAACACGAGATTCCGGCCGCGATCGCCACGCGGGCGCGCCGGGCCACCTCGGCCACGGCGCGGAGCTTCACCATGGACTCGGCGATGGTCATGTTCACGTTGGCGAGGTTGTGGCTCTCGCTGGCCGAGACCACGGTGTGGATCTCGTCCACCCGGGCGTCCACGGCCCGCACGGCGCCCTTGTCGTTGGGGACGAGCGCCGAGTACACGGTGCCCGGACGTCGCGTGATCCTTGCCATCACCTCCTCGGCGTCCCGCAGCTGGGGGACGGCCTTGGGGGAGACGAAGGACGTCACCTCGATCTTCGGCATGCCCGTCGCCGAGAGGCGGTCCACCACCTCGATCTTCTGTTCCGTCGGGATGAAGCCGGGCTCGATCTGGAACCCGTCCCGCGTCCCCACCTCGCAGATCGTCACGCGCTTCGCCAGGGTCATGGGGTCGTCTCCCAGGGGGCCATGGGTCAGTACGAGCGCGGCATGCCGAGCACGTGCTCGCCGACGAAGGCCATGATGAGGTTGTTGTTGATGGGCGCCGCCCGGTAGAGCCGCGACTCCCGGAACTTGCGCTCCACGTCGTACTCCTCGGCGAAACCGTAGCCGCCGTCGCAGTCGATGCACGCGTTCCCCGCCTCGATGGCGGCCTCGGCCGCCAGGAACTTGGCCATGTTGGCCTCGGGCCCGCAGGGCAGGCCGGCGTCGAAGAGCCTGGCCGCCTTGGTCCGCATGAGATCGGCGGCCTCCACGGCCATGTGGGCCCTGGCGATGGGGAATTGCACGCCCTGGTTGGCGCCGATGGGCTTGCCGAAGATGACGCGCTGGCTCGCGTAGGCCACCGCCTTCTCGATGAACCAGCGCCCGTCGCCGAGCGAGTCGGAGGCGACCAGGATGCGCTCGGCGTTCATGCCGTCGAGGATGTAGGAGAAGCCCTTGCCCTCCTGTCCCACGAGGCTGTCGGCGGGGATCTCCATGTTGTCGAAGAAGAGGGCATTGGTGGAGTGGTTCATCATCATCCTGAGCGGCCGGACCTCGAGCCCCTTGCCCTTGAGG
>JACOVB010000224.1 GCA_016177555.1 Candidatus Rokuibacteriota bacterium | reverse complement strand
TACACGCCCGTCGATTCCATCGCCACGTGGGTGCAGCCGTGGGCGGTGAGCCAGTCGCTCAGCGCCACCAGCTCCTCGGTGGTCGTGCCGAAGGTCCGCACGTCGTGCGTGACGGACGAGCCCGCCACGACCCGCGCACAGGCCACGACCGCGTGTTGATGCCCATCGAGTCCGGCACACTTGGGATGGACGATCTCCATGACGACCTCCTCCTGGGTAGGGTCGCGTCGGCGTGGAGCCCGCGTCAACGACGTCTGGAACGCGCGCGCGCTCCGGCGCATCGCCGGTGGCCGCAGTCCGGGGGGCTCGCGGGGCTCCGGGTCCAACTCTCCTACGGGCTCTGCGCACCATTGACAGACCGACCTCGGTGCCGACACGGACGCTGCGACTCCCGCACGTCATGCGCCGCGGGTCCGCGAAGCGGGTGGAGAACTCTTCTGAAGCGGGCGGAACGGGTCGCCCGGGAGGAGAGCCGGACCAAGTCCGAGCTGCTCCGCCAAGCCCTCCGCTTCTACGTTGGCGCGCGCGACGTCCGCTGGACCGCCATGCGCGACCGGGTCGTCGCGCTCATGGACAAGGTCCAGCACCGCACCAGAGGAGGACGACCCGGGGACATCCGCAAGGTCGTTCGCGAGACCGTGGAAGCGGCACGCCGAGGCACACGGCGCGCGAGCGCATGAGGGCGGTTCTCGACACGGCCGAGCCGACGTGGCCCTCCTGATCGCCGAGGCCCTTCGCGCTGCCCGGACTCGGCACCGTCCGTAACGATGTCGCCCGGCTTCGGCGTGGGGCTCGGCATCACCGTCCTCCTGGTGCGCTACTCGGGGCGCGCCGGGGTCGTGAGGGCCGTCCCGCCGCCGCTCATGCCGGGGGTGCTGGCCTTGACCCTGGCCATGTGCCTCACGGCCTCCTTCGTGTCCGTGCGGAAGGCCCTCCGAAGCCCTGGCCGCCAAGGACGCCCTGTCCGTCTCCTCTCCGGGGAGAGGGCAGTCCTGGATGGCTGCTGTGAAACATGCTAATCTTCGCTCATGAAGACCTTCAGCGTGAGAGATCTTCGCCAGCGCTGGCCCGAGGCGGAGGCACTCCTGCGCAGCGAGCGCGAGATCATCATCACCCGCGATTCCACACCGGTCGCCAAGCTCGTGCGATTCACCGCTCCGAGGAAGCCGCGGAAGCGATTCGATCCCGTGGCGCATGCCAAGTGGCAGCATCGGGTCAGTGGCGGCAGGGTATCCCGCTGGGTGGACCGGGCGCTGGCGGCGGCCCGAGAAGATCGGCCACTCCGGCCCGATCGAACGTGATCTACCTCGATAGCAGCTGCCTGCTGAAGCTGTTGCTGAGTGAACCGGAGAGTGAAGCCGTCCGCCAGGCCGTTGCGCGCGAGGGGGATGTCGTGGTCTCCGCGCTGACCGAACTGGAGGCGACGGTGCAACTCCGGGCCGGCCGGCTGGGCGCCGCGTTCGGGGAACGGCGCTATCGCGCCTACCTGGACCAACTGAAGGCGTTCCGCGAGGTCGACCCGTTCCGCTTCCTGCCCTTGCCGGGGACAGTGTTTCAGGCCGCTCTTCGCCAGCAACGGGGCGCCCGGCAGCCGCATTGCCGCTCGCTGGACCGGCTTCACCTGGCCGCCATGGAGGAGCTCGGGCTCCGCCGTCTGATGACGAACGACGCCGCCCAGGCCACAGGCGCACGAGGCCTGGGGTTCGAGGTCCTGAGACCGGGACACCCCTGAAGGGTCGCATGACTGTTCAACAGCGGGTCGCCCACCTCCCCGCGGTCTGGCGCGGCGCCGAGCGGGTGCCCGTGTCGGACCGCGAGCGGACCATCGTGGACTGCCTTCGCGACCCCGAGCTTGCGGGCGGCAGCCGCCACCTGGTGGACATCATGCGCGAATACGGCCGGCGTGCCGACCGCAACTTCACCAAGCTGGCCTCGACGACCCGTGGCGCGGGCAGCGGTGCGGCGTGGAAGCGGCTCGGCTATCTCGCGGAAGCCCTGTGGTCCGAGGAGCGCGCCCTCGTCGAAGAGGCACGCCGCCGGCTCACCCCCGGCTCCATCGCCCAGCGCGGGCCGGTACAGGGCGGGGCGCTTGATCTGGTGACGAGACGTCGATCACATGTTTCTTGAGATTCTTTCCCGACAAGATCGTGATAGGATTTAGGTGATCTTACGATCGTCGATGTCCGCTGCTGAGGAGCCGCCCATGGCGACAGCTTTCGCGAAGGAAGCACAGCGAGTTCACCGCCAGGCTCGCCTGAGCGATCGACTCATTGCCCGGGCCACGACCGCGAAGCCGAGCACGGTGCGGGCGTGGCTAGCCGGACGAGCCTCGCCAACCGGGGCTCGCGCGGAGCGGCTCGTCGAGCTCGCGGAGATCGTCGATCGTCTCCGGCGGGTCGTGGAGCCCGACTACATCCCGGTCTGGTTGATGAAACCTGTCGAAGCTCTCGGAGACGAAAAGCCGATCGAGCTGATCGCGCGCGGGGAGTTCGTACGCGTCAGCCGAGTCATCGCAAGCCTCGAAGAGCCCGGCGCCGCGTAACCCGTGGCGCTCCCCGTCGAGGGGACGCCGGTCCCCGTCTCCCGCTGGTATCGGCACACGCTTCGTGGACGCGACCCGCTCCTTCGCGCTGACCCGCCGCCCGACAACCGCTGGCAGCGGGGGGCCATCATCGGGGCGCTCTACCTCGCCAACGACCAGGCCACCGTCTGGGCAGAGTGGTACCGGCTTCTCGCCGAGGCCGGCATCCCGCCGAACCATGCCCGGTCCAGAGCCTTGTGGACGTGGGAGGTCGATCCAGAGCCCAGAGTGGCCGACCTCCGAACGATGGAGCGTCTCGACCGGGCGGGGCTCGGCATGCCCCGCCCGGGCCGCGACACCTGGGCCCCCTGCCAGGAGGTCGGAGAGACGTTGTGGCGAGAAGGATGGTGCGGGCTCATGGCACCCAGCGCAGCGCGCCCGACACGCGGAGTGGTCCTGGTCCTCTTCAGACCCGATGACGCCGTCCCTGGAGCCCGCCCCATTTCTCCGCCGAGCCTGGTGACGGAGCCTCCCGTGCCGCCTCGGGGCATGGCGACCTGAGGAGCCGGATCTTCTACACGTCCGGCCAGGGCGTCGGATCGTGCTGCTGGACGGCATCCTGAAGAAACGGGATCAGATCTCCCCTGACGCTCTTGCGCTCGTCCGCCGGTACCAGCGCGAGGCGGAGACCAGGGGCGCACGATGAAGCGGACGCAACAGGCGGGAGGCACCATGAACAAAGGGACCGGGCTGCGCGAATGGGTCGGGTGGCAATACCGCGCTGACCCCAGACTGAGGCGACGGGTCGAGGCGCTCGTCACCGAGATGGAGATCGAGCAGCGCCACCAGGCTCTGCTCGATCGAGGCCATCCAGGAGTTCCAGAAGGTGCTCAAGGCCGAGTCGCGGCTCGCGCCCGTGCGCTACCAGCTCGCGCTGGCCCTCCTCTGAGGACAGCGCCGCCGAGCTGCCCGGCAACCCCCAGATCCAGTACCACCTCGGCATGGTTTCCGCCCAGCTCGGCGACAAGGAGGCCGCTCGCTAGGCGCTCTCCGCCGCGGCGGCCTCCCCCACGCCCTTCCCCGGCCAGGACGAGGCGCGAAAAGCCCTCGCCGCGCTCAAGTAACGCGCGCGGGAGGCGAGGCTGCCCGGGAGGCCGCGGCCGTGCCAAGGCGACCCCGAATCGCCCCGAGTCCGCCGGCCCGGGTCATCGTCGAGGAACCCTTCCGGGTAGCAGCCCGTCTTCGGGTCCTTGAGGAGGTCCCGCGCGACCCCGGCCCCCGCCGCGCCCGCGCCGATGATCAGCAGCGCCGCGTCGGGGTTGCCCGGGGCCGCCATGCGCGACTGCTTCGCGGTTCTGAACACGGCCGCGGCCCACGTCGGGCACGCGCGCCGATGACCCGCGTCGGCGGCTTCGAAGGCGTCCCCGCGGCGTCAGTCAGAAGCGTCGGGAGCCCCTGGTTCGGGTGAGCGACGGGCCGTGTCCCCTCCCATTCCTCACCCGATGTCGGTCGTCCTGCCGGGCACGACGGTGACGGGAAGCGCGCGCCTCTCCACGCTCCGTGGCGCGACTGTAGCCGCGCACGCTGTGTCAGGATTGGTGAGACAGTCCCTTCCCCCGAAATTACTGATGAGGGCGAGACAGGATGACCCCATGGACACGCAGGTGGCGGTAGGAGTGGAGGACGTGAGGGTGGTGGCGCGGCCGCGTCCGCCGCGCCCCGCGCTTCACGTCGCCGTCGCGCCATGTCCCCCCCCCGCACGGAGCAGCATGCCCCCGAGTCGCCTGTCCATCCAGGTCCCAAGGCGGGAGACTCCCTCGGAGCCGTCTGGCCGGCTACCCGGGCCCAACAGAGCCGATGGGCCCCGAGCACTGCTTGCTGCTGCGTTGGCCACCCGACGGCCGCCCGTCCACAGGTGGATACACTTGCGCTGGCCCAACGGTCGCGCATAGATTGAACGGGAAGAGACGAGGCTCGGGGACGGCGGACGTATCCTTCAGGAGGGGGACCTGCCCGACACGATGACCCGGTTGAGCTTTCGCGCCACGGTCGCCAGGGAGGGCGGCGACTGGGTGGCCCATTGCCTCGACCTGGACCTCGTCGCGACAGGGCCCACGGCCGAGGCGGCCTTGGACGAGCTCGCTGGCGCGGTGGAAGCCCAGCTCTGGTACGCGCGCGCCCAGGACAACTTCGAATACCTGTTCCGGCCGGCGCCCGCGGAGGCCTGGGAACGGTTCGGCGAGATTCTCAAGGTCCCGCAT
>JACOVB010000223.1 GCA_016177555.1 Candidatus Rokuibacteriota bacterium | reverse complement strand
GGCTTCCTCAACGTCTTCCTCGCGCCGCAGTGGTGCGCCGAGGCGCTGCGGGAGATCCTCCTCGCCGGCGAGGGCTACGGGCAGAGCGACCTGGGCCGCGGGCGCCGCTACCGGATCGAGTTCGTCTCGGCCAATCCCACGGGGCCGCTGATCATCGTCAACGCCCGTGCCGCCGCAGTCGGGGATGCCCTGGCGCGCATCCTCCGCTCCCAGGGCTTCCGGGTCGAGTGCCAGTACTACGTCAACGACGCGGGGACCCAGTTCCAGGCCCTCGCCGCCTCGATGGAGGTGCGGCTGCGTCAGGCGCTGGGCGAGTCGGCCGAATTGCCCGAGAATGCCTATCCCGGCGAGTACCTCGTGGACCTGGCGCAGGACTACCTCGCGCGGGACCCGATCGGCGCCCGCGCGGTGCTGTTGCTCCCGGCGGGGGAGCGACTCGAGCGGCTCGGCCGGCTGGCGGTGGACACGATGGTCGCCGCCCAGCGCCGCGTCCTCGAGGAGTACGGCACCGCCTTCGACCGGTGGACCTACGAGGCGGCCGATGTGCGCGCCGCCGGGCTCCCGGAGCGAGCCATCGACGACCTGCGCGCCGCGGACTTCATCTACGAGGAGGCGGGCGCCCTCTGGTTCCGCGCGACCACCCTCGGGGACGACAAGGATCGCGTGCTGAGGAAGTCGGACGGGGACCTCACTTACTTCGCCGTGGACATCGGCTTTCACCACTTCGGCAAGTTCGCCGAGGTGGACTGCGTGATCGATCTCCTGGGGCCCGACCACCACGGCTACATCCCGCGGCTCAAGGCCGCCATGACGGCCCTGGGCCATCCCGAGGCGGCCTTCGACGTCCTCATCGTCCAGCTCGTGACCCTCCTGCGCGACGGCCAGCCCGTCCGGATGTCCAAGCGGCGGGGGGAGTTCGTGCTCATGGAGGAATTGCTCGAGGAGGTCGGCCGGGACGCCGCCCGCTTCACGTTCCTCACCCGGCGCCACGACAGCCCGCTGGAGTTCGACCTGGCCGTGGCCACGCGCCAGAGCGCCGACAACCCGGTCTTCTACGTCCAGTACGCCCACGCGCGCGTCACGAGCCTGTTCAGGACCGCCGCCCAGCAGGGTGTCGCCGTGCCGCCATGGGGCGAGGTGGACTTCGGTCGTCTCGTGCGGCCCGAGGAGCAGACGATCATCAAGCGCTTGCTCCAGTACCCCGAGCTGGTGGCCGGGGCCGCCCGCGCTCGGGAGCCGCACCGGATCGCCTACTACCTCAGCGAGCTGGCGGGGATCTTTCACCCGTACTACAAGGCGCACCGGATCCTCACCGAGGACCGGCCGCTCAGCCTGGCGCGGCTCGGCCTGTGCGCGGCCGTGGGCCAGGTGGTGCGCAGCGGCCTCGGCCTCCTCGGCGTGTCGGCGCCAGAGAGCATGTAGTGCGAGCCGAGGCGTGCGAGGCATTCGATGACGCGTAACGGATCGGGCACTGGATCGGGATTCTTCCAGCGCGCGGGCGTCGTTGCTGCGGCGGTGGTGATCCTCGGCCTCACCTTCACTCTGGGCATGCTCGTGGGACGACAGTGGACCCGCCCTGGCCCCCAGGTCGCGACCGTCGAGACCCCCAGGAAGGGCGCCGTGGCGCCGCGGCGAATCGGGCTCGGGGGGGGGGAGAGCGACAAGCCGAAGGGGGTCCAGGACAAGCTCACCTTCTACCAGACCCTCACGGCGCCGCTGGGCCCAGCGACCTCCCAGGCCCAGGCCAAGGCCAAGCCCGAGGACAAGAGCAAGCCGGAGGCCAGGCCGAAACCGGACGCCAAGCCCGCGGCCGAGGTGGCTGCCGCGGTCGAAGACAAGCCGACGGCGGCCGATGGTGCTCCCGAGTGGACGGTGCAGGTCGGGGCCTTCAAGAATCGCAAGCAGGCCGACGCCGTGCAGCGAGGTCTCATCGAGGCCGGGTTCCCCGTCCAGGTCAGCGCATTGACGGCGGACGACGGTCAGGCGCGCTACCGGGTCCGCGTGGGGTCGTTCAAGGCGCGGGCCGAGGCGGAGCGGGTGGCCGAGCGGCTCCGCGCGGAACGGTCACTGGCCACCTACGTGACCACGAACTAGCCCGGCCGAAGCCGAGAGGCCGCCGCCATGGAGCACCGCGCGGGCCGGGTCCTGATTCCCCGCGAGGAGATCGCGGCCCGCACGGCCGACCTGGGGCGGGCGATCGGCCGCGACTTCGCCGCCAGGAACCCGCTCCTGGTCGGGGTGCTCAAGGGGGCGGTGATCTTCCTGGCGGACCTGATCCGCGCCATCCCGGCCCCCATCGGCATCGACTTCATGGGGGTCTCCTCGTACGGGGCGACCACAAGGTCCTCCGGCGCCGTCCGGCTGACAGCCGACCTGTCGGTGTCCATCGAGGGCCGGGATGTGATCATCGTGGAGGACATCGTCGACTCGGGCCGGACGCTCGGCTACCTCCGGCGCAACTTCGCGACTCGCCGTCCGAAGAGCCTCTCGGTGTGCGTGCTGCTGGACAAGATCGAGCGGCGGGAGGTGGACGTGAAGCTCGACTACGTGGGCTTCGTGATTCCGGACCGCTTCGTGGTCGGCTACGGGTTCGACTTCGGAGGGCTCTACCGCAGCCTGCCCGACATCCACGTGCTCGAGCCCCCGCCCCGGGCGTGACCGGCCCCCTCAGCGGCCGTATGCTATACTTTTTGCACGATGAACCCGTTTTACAAGAACCTCGCGCTCTGGATGGTCATCGGCCTGATCGTCATCCTCCTGTTCAACCTCTTCCAGGCCAAGGAGTCCCCTCGCGACGAGGTCGTCTTCTCCGACTTCCTCAAGAAGGTCGAGACGGGCGAGGTGCGCGAGGTGATCCTCCGAGGCAATGCCGTGACCGGCAAGCTCGCCAGCGGCGAGGCCTTCAGGACCACCACAGCGGACTACCCCGATCTGATCAAGACCCTCAAGGACCGCGGCGTCCGGATCAGCGTGAAGGCGATGGACGGCGCCCCAGGGTACTTCGCGATCTTCCTGCAGTGGGTGCCCATGCTGCTCTTCATTGGCGTGTGGATCTTCTTCATGCGCCAGATGCAGGGAGGGGGCGCCAAGGCGCTCTCCTTCGGCAAGGCCCGCGCCCGGTTGATCTCGGAGAAGCAGAACAAGATCACCTTCCAGGACGTGGCGGGCGTGGAGGAGGCGAAGGAGGAGCTCAGGGAGATCATCGAGTTCCTGAAGGATCCCCCCAAGTTCCAGAAGCTCGGGGGCAAGATCCCGAAGGGCGTGCTCCTGGTCGGGCCGCCCGGCACGGGCAAGACGCTGCTTGCCAAGGCCATCGCCGGCGAGGCGAACGTGCCCTTCTTTTCCATCTCGGGCTCGGATTTCGTCGAGATGTTCGTGGGCGTGGGGGCCTCCCGCGTCCGCGACCTCTTCGAGCAGGGCAAGAAGCACGCGCCCTGCATCATCTTCATGGACGAGATCGACGCGGTCGGGCGGCACCGGGGCGCGGGCCTCGGCGGCGGCCACGACGAGCGCGAGCAGACCCTCAACCAGCTCCTCGTGGAGATGGACGGCTTCG
>JACOVB010000067.1 GCA_016177555.1 Candidatus Rokuibacteriota bacterium | reverse complement strand
GCGCTGGCTCGCGTAGGCCACCGCCTTCTCGATGAACCAGCGCCCGTCGCCGAGCGAGTCGGAGGCGACCAGGACGCGCTCGGCGTTCATGCCGTCGAGGATGTACGAGAAGCCCTTGCCCTCCTGTCCGATGAGGCTGTCCGCCGGGATCTCCAGGTTGTCGAAGAAGAGGGCATTGGTGGAGTGGTTCATCATCATGCGGAGCGGCCGCACCTCGAGCCCCTTGAGGTCACGGATGTCGACGAGGAAGACGCTCAGCCCGTCCGTCTTCCGCTTCACCTGGTCCACGGGCGTGGTGCGAGCGAGGAGCAGCATGAGGTCCGACTGCAGCACCCGGGAGATGAACATCTTCTGGCCGTTGACCACGTAGCGATCGCCGGCGCGGACGGCCGTGGTCTGCAGCTTCGTCGTGTCCGAGCCGGCGTTGGGCTCGGTGACGCCGAAGGCCTGGAGCCTGAGCTCCCCCGTGGCGAGCTTGGGCAGGTACTGCCGCTTCTGCGCTTCGGAGCCGTGGCGGAGCACGGTGCCCATGATGTACATCTGGGCGTGGCAGGCGCCGGCATTGCCGCCCGAGCGGTTGATCTCCTCCAGGATGAGCGCGGCCTCCATGATCCCGAGCCCCGCGCCCCCGTACTCGTGCGGGATCAGCACGGCGAGGTAGCCGGCCTTGGTCAGCTCGTTGACGAAGGCGTCGGGGTACTCGCGCCGCGTGTCGAGGTCGCGCCAGTACTGGGCCGGGTACTGCTTGCACAGGTCGGACACGGCGGCCTTGAGCGCCTTCTGCTCGTCGGTGAGGGCGAATGACATGTCACTCATGAGTGGTCCTCGCTCATTTCCCCTGGAAGCGGGGCTTCCGTTTCTCGTTGAACGCTCTGACGCTGCCATCGTCAACATGCCTGCGGCATGTTGACCGTGGGCCAGACGATCGGGTCGACCGGCTGCGCCGGCTCACCTACTTGCCCTGGAAGCGGGGTTTCCGCTTCTCGTTGAACGCTCTCACGCCCTCGAGCCGATCGTCGGTGGTGACGGTGTTGTTGTAGGCCTCGATGGCCAGCACCATGGCCGTGGACAGATCCGTCTCGCTGCCCCAGGCGATGGCCTTCTTCGCCTGGCGCACGGCCACGGGGCCGTTCTCGGCGATGGTAGCCGCGATCTCGAGCGCCTTGGCGCGCGCCTGGCCCGCGGGCACCAGGTGGTTCACCAGCCCGATCGCCTTGGCCTCGGCGGCGCTCACGCGCCGGCCGGTGAAGATCATCTCCTTGGCCAGCGGCCCGCCGATGATCCGCGGCAGGAGCTGGGTGCCGCCGATGCCCGGGAAGATCCCGCGCGTCACCTCCGGCACCGCGAAGACGGCGCTCTCGCTCGCCACGACGAAGTCCGAGAGAATCGCCAGCTCGCAGCCGCCGCCCATGGCGAAGCCCTCCACGGCCGCGATGACGGGCACCGGGCAGCGGAGGAGGCGGAAGGCCCCTTCCTCGAAGATCTGATGCTGGGCGCGCCAGACCTCGTCCGTCATGCCCTCCCGCTCCTTGAGGTCGCCGCCCACGCAGAAGGCCTTCTGGCCCGCGCCGGTGAGGATCACGGCGCGCACCGTCCGGTCCCACTGGAAGGCGTCGAAGCAGCGCAGGAAATCCTCCCCCATGGCCGTGTTCATGGCGTTGAGCGCCTCGGGGCGGTTGAGCTCCACCGTGACGACGAACCCGTCGGCCGAGCGCGAAACAGTGAGGGTCCTAAAGTCCGATGACATGCTGGTCCACGAGCCTCCTGATGGTGTCCTGGTCATAGCCGAGCTCGGCCAGCACCTCGGCCGAGTGTTCGCCGAGCAGCGGAGGGACCCGGGTCACGGGCGGGCGCTCGCCGTCCCACCTGATCGGCAGTCCCACCGCGCGGTAGCCGGCGAGCCGCGGGTGCCTGGCGGGGATGAGCATCCCGCTGGCGTCGGTTTGCGGCTCCGCCGCGACCTGGTCCACCGTGAGGATCGGCGCCGAGGGGACGCCGGCCTTCTGGAGCCGCGCCAGCAACTCCTCCGCCGGCATCGCGCGGGTCAGGGCAGAGAGCGCGTCGACGAGCGCCCCGCGGTGCTCGACGCGCTTCGGGTTGCTTGCGAAGCGCGGATCTCGCGCCAGGGCGGGCGCGTCGAGGGCCTCGCAGGCCTTGGCGAAGAGCGCATCCGAGCCCGCGGCGATCATCACCCAAGCGTCCCGGGCGGGGAAGGCCTCGTAGGGGACGATCATGGCCGTGCCCGAGCCCTGGGGCCGGGGCACCTCGCCGGTCGCCAGGTACTGGTTCGTCTGGAACACCGTCCAGGCGAGCGCGGTGTCGAAGAGGGCTGTCGTCACCTGCGCGCCCCGGCCCGTGCTGTCGCGCTCCCTCAGCGC
>JACOVB010000206.1 GCA_016177555.1 Candidatus Rokuibacteriota bacterium | reverse complement strand
GTCCGGACCCGCCCGCACGAGAAGGTCCGGCTCGTCTTCGTCCCCGACCGCATCCACTTCTTCGACCCGAAAACCGAAGTAGTCATCCGCTGACGGTCATGGGGCCCCTCGTCGCCGCCCTGGCGCTTCTGGTCGGCCTGGGCGCGGCGGGCGCCTGGCCCGCCCGGGCCGCCGAGCCCCTCGTCATCGGGGAGATCAACCCGCGCACCGGCGCCTTGGCACTCCAGGGGCAGAGCATCCACCAGGGCATCGTCCTCGCTGTCGAGGAGCAGAACGCGCGCGGCGGAATCGGCGGCCGTCCCGTTTCGCTCATCTCCCGCGACGACGAGGGCAAACCCGAGCGGGCGCTGGCGGCCGCCGAGGAGCTCACGGGCCGCCAGCGGGCCGTGGCGCTGATCGGCGGGTACGTGGACAGCCTGGTGGGGCCCATCGGGGAGGTCGCCGATCGGGCCCGCGTCCCCTATCTGGCCACGGCCTCCCTCGACGAGCGGCTCACCCAGCGCGGCAACCGCCACTTCTTCCGCATCTCGAGCCTCAACGCCTATGTCCGGGTGACGACGGGCATCATCCAAGAGATCTTCAAGGCCGAGCGCGTGGCCATCCTGTACTCGCAGACGCCCGGGGCCTCGCAGCTCGCCCGCCGCCAGAAGGACCTCTTCGAGCGCACGGGGATCCGGGTGGTGGTCTTCGAGCCGTTCAGCCCCGGCCTCTCGGACTTCACCCCGCTCCTGGCGCGCGTCCGAGACCAGCGGGCCGACGTCCTCCTGTCGGACACGTTCTTCGCCGATCACCTGCTCCTGGTGCGCCAGATGACGCAGGGGGGGATCCGGATCAGGGCCTTCCTGGGAGCCTTCGGCATGGAGTTCCCGAACGTGATCCGTGACCTCGGCCCGGCCAGCGAGGGGCTGTACGGGACGACCTCCTGGCAGCCGGGCGTCACGCTGGGAGGCCGCGACGCCGACTCCCGGGCGTTCATCGACGCCTACGCGAAGCGGTTCGGGAGCCCGCCCGTCCCGCTGAGCATGCACGGCTATGCTGCCGCCCGCGCGCTCCTGGCCGCCCTCGAAGGGCTGGCGCGCCGGGGCATGCCGATCTCGGGGGAAAGTGCGCGCGACGCCCTGGCCGCGGTGGATCTCGAGACGCCGCTGGGACGGGTCAAGTTCGACGAGCGCGGCGAGCCGCTGTTCTACGAGCGGGTGATCGTCCAGATCCAGGACGGCCGCCATGTCGTCGTCTATCCGAGGGAGCGCGCCACGGCGCCCGCCGTCCACCCCGGGCGCTGAGCGCCCCGGCCGCCGGCGGTCCTACTCGGCGAGGCACGCGACGGCGCGCGTCTCGGAGCCCGTCGTGAGGACGGGCCTGGTGGAGGCGCACCCGTCGAGACTGACGAACACCTTGCCCGAGATGGAGCACGCCAGCACGAGGCCCGCCGCATCCGCCGCCGTGGCCACCGACCAGATCGTGCCGCCGGTGTCCGACAGCATGCCCGACGCGCGCCAGGAGCGTCCCCCGTCAGTCGACAGCGCGATCTCCCCGCGCGTGCCCGGCGGCCCATCGCCGAAGCCGCAGTAGAGCATCCCCGGATTGTCGGGGCGGGCCGCCAGGGCGCGGCAGTAGCGATCCGCGGGCTCGAAGACGCCCTCCATCCAGCGCGCGCTCCGCCACATGGCGACACCGCGAGGAGTGGCCGCCAGCAGGATGCCGCCGGAGGACCAGGCCAGCCCGTGGACGTCCAGCGACGGGATGTCCTCGTTCGCCGCGCTCCAGCTCCGGCCACCGTCGCTGCTGGCGAAGACGCCCCCGACCTCGACTCCCGCCCACACCTCGCCGGCCACCCAGGGGCTGGGCAGCAGCGCGGTGATGCGGGGCGTGTGAGGCTGCGGCGCTCCCGGAGTCACAGGAAAGGACAGGGACTCCCAGCGGCGGCCACCGTCGTCAGAGCGGAAGAACCCCAGCGGCCGCGTGCCGGCGAGGATGACCCCATCCATCGCCGCGAGCGACCACACCTGGGTGTCGGGCGCCGGCAGCGCGAGCTCGGTCCACGCGCGCTCGCCGTAGCGGAAGATGCGTCCCTCGCCGCCCACCAGGAGCTCGCCCGATGCGGCGCAGAGGGAGTAGAGCCGCGCCGTTGGCGCGAGGCCCGGCTCCTTGGTCCAGCTCGATCCGAGGTCGTCGCTCCTGAACAGCCCGTCCCCCACCGTCGCCACGTAGAGTCTCGGCATCAGATCGCCCTGCACTTTCCTTGACCTTCGGTTTTCCGGACGCTACCATCCGGAGGGCTGTTTTCCATTCTACGACACCCGAGGAGCTCCCACCCTGTCGCTGGCCTCGCTCGTCCAGGCCCTCGTCTCCGGCGCCCTGCTGGGATGTTTCTACGCGCTGATGGCTCTCGGCTTCTCGATGATCCTCGGGGTGAGCCGGTCGCTGAACCTGGCCCACGGCGATCTGGTCGTTCTCGGCGGCTACGTCGGCTACTCGCTCTGGGCCGCGGCGGGGCTCTCCCCCGTCCTGCTCCTCCCCGTGGCTGCGCTGGCGCTCGCGCCGGCGGCGCTCATGTGGGACTGGCTCCTGAAGCGCACCCCGGAGCCGAAGGAGCTCTCGAGCCTGGTGCTCACCTTCGGGCTGTCGCTCCTGCTCCAGACCGTCATGCGCGCCATCTGGCGCGGCGAGTACCGGTTGATCGCCGAGAGCACCCTCGGCGCGAGCCTCCAGCTCGGCACGCTCGCGCTCAATCGCGGCCGGGTCCTGGCCGCGGCAGCGGCGCTCGCGGTGGTGGGGCTCCTCTGGCTCGCGCTCACGCGCACGCGCTGGGGCCAGGCCGTCCGCGCCACGAGCATCGACCCCCAGGCCGCCGCGCTCGTCGGCATCAACGTGGACGGCGCCCGGCGCAGCACCTTTCTCCTGGCGCTCGGGCTCTCGGGGGCCACGGGCGTCCTCTTCGCGACGCTCCACTACGTCCACCCGGCGGCGGGCGTGGAGCTGACCCTCATGGCCATCGTCCTCAGCATCTGGGCCGGCGTCGGACACCTCAGGAGCGTGCTGCTGGCCGGGTTGCTCCTGGGGATGATCGAGGCGCTCACGGTCACGGGGTGGGGACCGGGGTGGCGCGAGCCCGTCGTGGCCCTCATGCTGCTGGGCTCCCTCCTGGCCCGCTCGGGCGGCCTCGCCCGCGGGCACGCGCACTGATGCGCAGCGGGCTCGCGGCGCTCCTCGGCGTGGGCGTGCTCGCCGCCGTGCCCCCGGCCCTTGGATTTCACCCGTACTATCTTTTTCTGCTCTCCACGGCTTTTCTTCTCGCCGCCGTGGCCTCGGCGTGGAACCTGCTGGCCTATGCGGGGCCGATCTCCTTCGGGCACGCCGCGTTCTTCGGACTGGGTGCCTACGGCGCGGCGCTGGCCTCTCTCGGCGGGCTCTCGCCGTGGGCCGCCATCGCCCTCGGCGGGCTCGCGGGCGCCGCGGGCGCCGCGGGGGTCGGGCTCCTCTCCACCAGGCTCCGGGGCGCCTATCTCGCGCTGGGCACTCTGGCCTGCGCCGAGCTCCTGCGCGGGCTCGCGCTCAGTTGGAGCGAGGTGACGGGCGGCGGCGCGGGTCTCGCCGGCATCCCCGCCCTGCCCGTGCTCCCCTGGCTGCCCCGCCCGATCACGGAGGGGCGGGCGGGGGCGTACTATCTCGCGCTGGCGCTGCTGGGCGCGGCGCTCGGGCTCTTCGCGCTGATTCGCCGGAGCCGCGTGGGGCTGGCCTTCGCTGCGCTGCGCGAGGAGGAGGAGCGCGCCAGCCTGCTGGGGCTGCGCCCCCTGCCCTGGACCCTGCTCGCGTTCGCGCTCTCGGGTCTGGTCACCGCACTCTGCGGCGGCCTCTACGCCCACGTGGTGCGCGTGGTGGAGCCCGATCTTGTCTTCAGCCGCCACTACTCGATCCTGCCGCTGGTCATGGCCACCTTCGGGGGGCTCCACACGCTCCTGGGCCCCGCAGCCGCCGCCATCGCGCTGTACCTGCTGAGCGAGCTCGTGCTGCACCCGCTCCTGCCCGCCCTGCACCAGGTCGGCTACGCGCTGGCGCTCATCGCCGTCATCCTCTATCTGCCCGGGGGCCTCGCCGGCCTCCGGAGGGGCGGGCGCCGTGCCCATCCTTGAGGGGCGCGGCGTCAGCGTGGCCTTCGGCGGACTCTCCGCGCTCCGCGGTGTGGACGTGGCCATCGAGGAGCGCGAGGTGGTGGGGCTCCTCGGGCCCAACGGCTCGGGGAAGTCCACGCTCTTCAACGTCCTCGGGGGGCTCCTGCGCCCCACCTCGGGGGAGGTGTGGTTCCGCGGGCAGCGCATCACGGGCGGACCGCCGTGGGTGGCCGGACGGCTCGGCATCGGCCGCACCTTCCAGATCCCGCGCCCCTTCGCGGGGCTCAGCGTGCTCGACAGCGTCCTGGTGGGTGTGACCTTCCGGACCCGCCACCGCTATCGGCGGGCGGCCGCCCGCCGCGCCGAGGCGGAGCGGTTGCTGGGGCTCGTCGGGCTCGCGGACAAGGCCGGCGCGCGCGCCGCGGCCCTGTCTCTCGGCGAGATGAAGCGGCTCGAGCTGGCCGTGGCGCTCTCGAGCCGGCCGGCGCTGCTCCTGCTGGACGAACTGGCCTCGGGGCTGTCGCCGAAGGGGCGCGAGGAGGTGGTGCTCTTCTACGCCCGCCTGCGCGAGCGCGGCATGACCATCTTCGCCGTGGAGCACTCCTTCGGCCTGCTCGCGCAGGTGGCCGACCGCATGCTCGTCCTCGATCAGGGCCAGATCGTGGTGGACGGGCCGCCGCCAGCCGTGCTGGCCTCGCCACGGGTCGCCGCCGCCTATCTGGGCGAGGAGGAGCGTTAGGGTGAGCGCCCCGCTCCTGCTGACCGTCCGGGACGTCCACGCGGGCTACGACGATCTGACCGTGCTGCGCGGCCTCTCGCTGGAGGTGCGCGCGGGCGAGTTCGTCGCGCTGGTCGGCCCCAACGGCGCCGGGAAGTCCACGCTGCTGAACGCGCTCGCCGGCCTCCTGCCGGTGACGAGCGGGGAGATCAACCTGGACGGCGAGCGCATCGACGGGCTGCCCCCATACGCCATCGCCGCCCGGGGCCTCACCCTCATCCCCGAAGGGCGCCGCCTCTTCGGCCCGCTGTCGGTGAGGGAGAACCTGGAACTGGGCGCCTTCCTCCCGGGGCCCCGCGCGCGCCGCGAGGAGACACTGCGCACCATCCTGCGCCTCTTCCCGATCCTGCAGGACAAGCACAGCGCGCCGGCGCGGCTGCTCTCGGGAGGCGAGCAGCAAATGCTGGCGCTGGCGCGCGGCCTCATGGCCCGGCCTCGCCTGCTCTGCCTCGACGACCCCTTCCTCGGGCTCGCGCGCAGCGTCACCGACCGCTTCTGCCAGGCTGTCCACGCCATCACCTCGGAGGGGATCACGATCCTGGCAGCCGGGCAGCACGTCCGCCGGCTCTTGCGGCTCGCCACGCGAGCCTATCTGCTGGAAGCCGGGCAGGTGGCGCTGACCGGCCCGGGCCCGGCGCTCCTCGAGGACGCGCGGCTCAGTCAGACGCTACTCGAGCTGGGCACGGGCGCCCGGCAGCGGCCGGCATGATAGGCTC
>JACOVB010000200.1 GCA_016177555.1 Candidatus Rokuibacteriota bacterium | reverse complement strand
TTCCAGGAGCTCATGACCAACATCCTGCGCCACGCGCAGGCGGAGCACGTGTCCATCGAGCTGTACGAGCGCGAGGGCACCCTCCTCCTCGCGGTGGAGGATGACGGGGTGGGGTTCACCCCGAGCGAGACCGCGGAGGGGACCGGCATCACCGGGATGCGGGAGCGCGCGGCCCTCGTCAACGGCTCGATCCGCCTCGACAGCGAGCCGGGCATGGGGACGCATCTGGTGGTGGAGATCCCGGTCCGATGATTCGCCTCGTCATCGTCGATGATCACGACATGCACTCGAGAGCGGAGCTGCTCCGGTACGCGATCCGCAAGGCGATCATCTCGCTCGAGGGGCCCTGAGGCCACCCGCTCAGTAGGGCGTGAGCGTGTCGGCGATGCGCTTGAGGTCCCGTGACGGCAGATCCGTCTCCACCTCGATCCAGAACTCGCCCCGCTTCAGGGCCAGCCGGTGCTGCGCCCCGTCCCGCCACCAGGTGGAGTCGGCCACATCGGGGAGCGGCTGGCTGCCGGCCGGGTGCGCGGGCATCGCCCCGCCTCGCCGCTGAGTGACCGACAGGTAGTGCTCGCCCCGCCAGACGATCACGAACGTCGGTTGGGGGCTGAGGGTGACGGTCAGGCTCGACGGGCGGGCGCCGAGGGCCTCGGGCCGATAGGCGGGGACGAGCGGCGCGAAGCCGACCCGACGCTGCACCTCATCCAGGCTCGCGAGCGTGAACGGCCCCGGGCGCGTGTCCGGGAAGAAGAGGGGAACACCGACATGGAGCAGGCGGAGCACGAGGAGCAACCCGGCGGCGATCAGGGCGAAGCTGCCGAGACCTCTCAGACGACCCATGGCAGGATCGCCAGCAGGATCGCCGACGCGATGCCGATCGTGGCGACGGGCAGCGTGTCGTCGGGCCCGGGGCCGTCGAGCAGCACGTCCACTCGCTTCCTCAGCGCGCCCCTGGTCGCCACGTCGCGCCGGTCGGTGGCCTCGTAGATCCTCAACAGGGTCCCGGCCAGCAGCCTCCGATCCCGTCCAGAGACGGCCTCCGCGTCGCACCCGATCTCCACTTCGAGGCAGTACTCGCGGAACGACCAGAGCGCCACGGGGTTGTAGCACTGCAGGAGCCTGACGAGAAAGAGCGCATGAGAGCGCACCCACCGCCCGCCCTGCCAGTGCGCGTTCTCGTGCCGGACGACGATCGCCAGCTCGTCCTCGGTCAGCTGCCCGAGCGCCCCGCGCGACACCACCAGCCGCGGGCGCCGGGGCCACCCGCCCGTCGCGAGCACGATGTCCGCCGACGGACTCATGACAACCTCGCAGCGCTCCCACCCGGTCAGGCTCCGGGCGAACCGCGCGAGCCCTTCCGGAACCCCCGCGGGACTCGTCCGGGGCCGGCGCAGCGGGGGCAGGAGCTCCTGCCACACCGTGAGCGCGATCATCAGCAGCGCCACGAGCAGGACGACGTGATAGACCCGGATGCCGGCGCCCAGGGGAACCGCGAGCACCCTGCCGCTGTCGAGCCACGCCAGCCGCTCCCGGAACTCCAGGCCGGCGCGGCCG
This sequence comes from Candidatus Rokuibacteriota bacterium, assembly GCA_016177555.1. The sequence continues at coordinate 2,958 of JACOVB010000200.1, read as the reverse complement.
GGAATCGCCGCCGTGAGCAGCGGCAAGACGAGCAGGAGGCCGAGGAGGCGCCGCTTCGATCGCCCCGAGGGCAAACCCACGTGGCGCGCCCACGCGTAGAAGACAATCCCCATGATCGACGAGTGGAGGACGACCTGCCAGAGGAACGACGGCAGGGGGGCATACCAGTAGGCAGGGATCACTGCTTCCCGAAGAGGTCCTCGTACTCCAGGGGGTGCTCGCGCCGGAGCTTCTCCTTCCGGATCTTCCCGGTGAAGATGCTCGTATCCATCGGGAACGACTCGGGGCTGAGGTGCGCGCCGAACATGTGCCAGACGAGGATGATGAGGAACGCGAGCAGCGCCTCGTTGCTGTGCATCACCTTGGCCGCCGGGATGAGCTCGGCCGGCAGCACGCGCGAGACGAGGATCGGGAAGTACAGGATGAACCCGCTCAGCGCCATGATCAGCGCGCCGAAGATGAGCCCCCAGTACTCGAACTTCTGCCGGTAGTCGTAGCGGCCGAACCTGGGCGGGGCCTCCGCGGAGCCGACGTAGTACCGGATATTGTCCACGGCATCCCGGAAGTCCTTCCGGTTCAGCAGGAGCGCCGGCTGGTTGCGGCGGGTCGCCACCCCGGCGATCGCCACCACCAGGTGGGTGACGAAGAGGAGGGAGAAGACGATGCCGGCCACACGGTGCAGCCAGCGCACCGCGAAGATGCCGCCGAGATGCTCGATGATCCATCGGCTCGCTTCGACGTACGGCCACTTCTGCGGCATCCCGGTCAGGAGCAGGACGCCGAACAGCAGGATGCCCGCCGCGTGCTGGAAGCAGGCCCAGAACGAGAAGCGGACCACGTACTCGTGCGCCTCGGCGTCTCGCATGGTCGCGTCCTCCTTCACCGGCCCGCCGACGCCCGGTACAGGTGGAGCAGCACCTGCAGCACCAGACCGATGACGACGAAGGGGATGAAGATCTTGTAGAACAGATCCACGAGAAACACCATGGGCGCGTGCCGGAGCGACGGCTCGTAGTGCGAGAGCCATGCCGCGGGGAAGTCGGGGGAGGCGCCCTCGTGGCACTTGGCGCACGCGGCGGCGACGGTGGCCTTCATCGCTTCCTTCCCCTTGAGCCTCGGGGAGGCCATGTCATGCGCGCCGTGACAGTCGATGCACGTGACGACGACCTGCGAGGCCGCGGAGGAGGCGCCGCGCCCCAGGGACGCGGTGACGCCGTGGAAGTCGGACAGGTAGGTCTGGACCACGGTCGTGGAGATGCCGTACTTCGACATCCGACGCGCATCTCCGTGACAGCGGATGCAGATCTGGGGCGAGTTGAGGCGGAAGTGCTTGGTGCCGGGTTGCTCGATCTGATGGTGGGCGTGGCAGTCGGCGCAAGCCGGAACGTCCTGGTTGCCGTCCTCCACCAGGGCCTTGCCATGCACGCTGTGGGCGTACGCCTGGTAGACGGCCACGTGGCACGTGGCGCAGCTGCGCGACACCATGGCCCGCTTCTCGTGGGGATTCTGGATATTGTGGGCGCCATGACAATCAGTGCACACCGGCGCAGAGTCGAGGCCGCCCTTGAGGAGCTCGTAGTGGACGCTCTCCAGGGTCCGGGTGTACGTGTCGAAGTGGCACTTCTTGCACGTCTCGTAGGCGCCGATCGCGTAACCGCGCTTGCTCGGGAAGGTGGCGCCGCTGGGGTGGTCTTGCTCGTACCGCGCGTGGCAGTCGGTACAGATGAGCTGCTTGCCGTGCACCGACCGGGCGAAGTCCTGGGGGTTCACGTACAGGCTCATGGACGAGCCGTCCTTGAGCCCCAGCGAGAGCTGCTTGTCCTCGTGGCAGTTCAGGCAGTAAGAGACGCTCTCGGGCAGCGGCTGGCTGGAGGCGCTGCCGGCGAGGAGTCCGACGATGAGGGCCGCCGCGATCGCGACCCCGCTGCTCCTGGCAACACGATGCCCCTTCATCTTGGTTCCCTCGCAGGCGCACGGCACACCATCGCGACCCGGGCGCCATCGGAGACGATCCTGGCAGGGCGCTCAAAAAGGCCCATCTGCGGAGCTACGGCGCCCTCGGCCGCGCGCTCAACGTATAGAGAGTACGTCTCGCGTGCGGCCGTCGGGCGCCACCTTGCATCTGGGCCTTCTTGAGCGCCCTGCGGAGTGTGTCCGCATCCAGCTGGAGCGCCGGCCGGCTCCGATTATGTCGCGTCGTGACCGGGCGGGTCCAGCTTCTTCCGGACGTCCTCGGCCCACTCATCGGGCGCTTCCCGCTTGGTCCTCGCCGGCGTGGACCGGCTGAGGAACGCCATGGAAGGCTCCCACCCCGGCCTGAGCACGCGCACGGCCCCACGGGCGGCGCCGCCCGCCAGCTGCCCGGCCTTGACGCCCAGCAGCCAGGTGACGATCGCGAACCCGATGAAGGGCAGGAACACCGCGTACGCCAGCCCCAGGATCGGCCCCACGACCAGGAGCACGAGGATCGGCACCCGCCGATACACCTCGTCCGTGCTCCCCGGGAGCGGCCCCTCCTCGTCCACCGACTTGAAGGAGAGCTGCCGTGGGTTGAAGTACAGCCCGGGCTCGACCATCTCGCTTCCTGTGTAACGCTTCATCGAAATCCCCCCCTTTCTATCCCGAGCGTACGACGGGGCCCCGGGGGCGTACCATCGGGCACATGCCCGATCTTTCACCCGCGACCGCCGTATTCCAGGGGGATGAGTGCCCGATGCCGGGCTTGACCTGGGGGCGGAGCGCGCAGGCGCTCGTCTTGCGTTGCCGCGGGGAGGAGTCGCTCGAGTTCATCATCTTCTCGCGGGGTTAGGGCAGCCGGCGCCGGGCCGGCGCAGCCTGGGCCGGGACCGGGGGTAGCCCGGTCAGCCGCCGACGCCCAGGTAGGTGGCGGTGACCTGGTGACTGGCGCGCAGCTCGGCGGGCGTCCCCGCGAAGACGATGGTCCCGTGGTCGATGACG
>JACOVB010000199.1 GCA_016177555.1 Candidatus Rokuibacteriota bacterium | reverse complement strand
CCGGTAGAGCGTGCTCGCGATGTAGACCTGCTCGCGGAGCTGGTGCGTGAGGTCGATGACCCGCCGGTTGCCGGCCGCCTCCAGCACGACCATGAGGACCTCGATCGAGAGCTGCACGATCTCCTGGTACGACGCGCTCTCGATCCGCTCCAGCTGCTCGCGGACGCGATCGAGCAGGCGCCGGAGCACGTCCTCGTCGAGCGTGGGGAACGCGCGCCGGAGGGCCAGCGTCTCGATCGCACTGCGGATGTCGAAGCGCTCCTCGACGTCTCGCGGGGAGGGCCAGCGAATGAACGCGCCGCGATGCGGAACGATCTCCACGAGGCCGTCACGCTGGAGGCTCCCGAGCGCCTCCCGCACCGGCGTCCGGCTCACGCCGAGCCGCTCAGCGAGCGCTTCCTCGCCGAGGAACTCCCCGGACACGAACTCCCCGGTCAGGATCCACGCCTTCACCTGGTCGTAGACGAGGTCCCGGAGGAGGCGTGGCCCCCGGAGGCGCTGCGGGCGGAGCGATCGTCGTGGCGCGCGGCGCTTCACCGGCGCGTGGCGTGCTGGATGCTCTTGCCACATACGGCTGTATACAGTGTACACGGCGATGCTGTCAAGCCTCAAAATGTCCCTGCGACACACGACGCGCCGGAAAGACGGCGAGGCCCACAGGTACTGGCCGTGGTGTTCCGTGGTCGACGGGGGGCTCCTGGCCCCGGCGCGGCGCCGGCCGCTACTTGGCGTCCTTGAGCGACAGCCAGGCGCCGATGATCTGCTCCGAGGACAGCGCCTGGAAGGTCACCCGCTTGTTCACCCCGTAGAGGTCCATCTGCTGGTACAGCGGCAGCACGGCGCCGTCGTCCAGCATCAGCCGCTGCCCCCTGGCGTAGATCTCCTGGCGCCGCTTCGGGTCCACGGTGGTCTGCGCCTCGTCCATCATCCCGTCGAAGTCCGGGTTGTGGTTGTTCGCCAGCGGGTTGCCCGAGCGGAACAGCGGGGTGAGCGTGCCGTCGGCATCCCAGGTGGTGTTCCCCCAGCCGATGAGGTACATCGGGTTCGCCTTGTGAATGTAGACCATCTGGTTCAGGTAGGTCGTCCACTCGAAGGTGCGCACGCGGGTGCGGATGCCGGCCCTGGTCAGCTGGCCCCCCACGGCCTCGGCGACTTCCTTGTCCTTGAGGTAGCGCCCGTCGGGCGAGTTCAGCGTGAGGTCGATCCCGTTGGGGAAGCCGGCCTCGGTGAGGAGCTTCTTCACGCGGTCGGGGTCGTGCTTGACGGGGGCGAGCGCCTTGTCGAAGCCGAAGTGCTTGCTCGTGAGCGGCGTGGCCGTGCGGATCGCCTGCCCCTCGAGCACGGTCTTGATGATCTCATCCGGGTTGGCGGCCGCGATGATCGCCTGGCGCACCCGCTTGTCCTTGGTGGGACCGTCCACCGCCCCCACCAGCTTGTTGGCGGTGTCGAACTGGGCGGTGTAGATCGGGATGAAGAGGGTCCGCACGCTGGGGGCCTTGGAGATGTAGAGCTTGGGGTGCTTGTCGATGATCGGCACGAGGTGCGGCGGGATGTTGACGGCGATGTCCACCTCCCCGCCCTGGAGCGCGGCCACCCGCACGGCGTGCTCGGGGATCGGCCGGTAGACGATGGTCTTGACTTTGGGGGCTCCGCCCCACCACTGCGCGTTGGCCTCGAGCACGAGCTGATCGTCCTTCGCCCAGCGGACGAACTTGTATGGCCCCGTGCCGACCGGATTCCGGTCCGCGAAGGTCTTGTCCTTCCCCGCGAAGTGCTTGGGCGCCATGACAGCGCCGCGAAGCGCCAGCTGGTTCTCCATCGTGGGGAACGGCTTGCTCGTGACGATCCGCACCGTGAACGTGTCCACCACGTCCACGGCAGTCACCAGCCGGAAGTTGCCGGCCTGGCGGTTGCCGAGCTTGGGGTCGCGCAGGCGGTCCAGGCTGAACTTGACCGCGTCGGCGTCGAACTCCTCGCCGTTGTGGAACTTGACGCCCTTGCGGAGCTTGAACTCCCACGTGGTGGGGGTGACGAGCTTCCAGGAGGTGGCCAGCCACGGGATGATCCTGAGGTCCTTGTCCCGGAAGAGCAGCGTGTCGTAGATGTTCAGCAGCACGTTGTAGGCGGGCGTCTCCTCGTGCCACTGCGGGTCGAGCGTCGTCGGGTCCACGCCCTGGGCGATGACGACCTTGCCTTCGGGCGCCGCCAGCGCGGGCGCCGTCCACACGAGGCCCAGCACCGCGCAACCCAGGGCCGCGCCAAGCCAGAAGTCACCAAGTCGCTTCATGAGTGGATCTCCTTTCGTCGGGCTTCTCCGCGCTGGAGGACCATGCGCACGTCCGCGAGCGCCTCGACGCGCTCCGCGGGGTCGCCGGCCACCGCGAGCAGGTCCGCGGTGTAGCCGGGAGCGATCCGGCCGATCTCCGATCCCAGGCCGAGCGCCTCCGCCGCCACCGACGTGGCGGAGCGGATGGCCTGGAGCGGCGTCATGCCGCAGTTCACCATCAGCACGAGCTCGGGCACGAGGCTGCCGTGAGGGTTGAGCGGGGTGCCGGCGTCGCTGCCGGCCGCGATCGCCACCCCGCTTCCGAGCGCCAGCTGGAAGCTCTCCAGGTGGGCGGAGATCACCGCCTCCGACTTGCGGACCGCGAACTCCGGGATGCCCGCGGCGCTGCCGCCGGCCGCGATGGCGGCAGGCGCGTTCAGCGTCGCCACCAGGAACACGCCGTCGCGCCGCATCCGGGCCACGATCTCCTCCGTGAGGAAGATGCCGTGCTCGATGGTCGTGATCCCGGCCTCGATGGCATCCGCGATGCCCTGAGCGCCCCCCGCGTGGGCCGCCGTGCGGCGCCCCGCCTTGCGGGCCTCCTCGAGGGCCGCGCGCATCGCCTCGAGCGTGAGCTGGGAGGCGCCGGGCTCCACCCCGGGCGTCATCACCCCGCCCGTGGCGATGAGCTTGATCACGTCGGCCCCGGCCTTGAGCTGCTCGCGCACGGCCTTCCTGGCGTCGTCGGCCCCGTCGGCCTCGCGCCCCATCCAGTGGCCGTGGCCGCCCGTCATGCAGATGGGCTTGCCCGCCGCCAGCATGCGCGGCCCCGGGATCCACCCCTGGGTGATGGCGTGCCGGATCCCCAGCTCGAGATGGTCGCGGCCGCCCATATCGCGCACCGCGGTCACGCCGGCCTCGACGATCTCGCGCGCGCGCAGCCCCATCTTCACGACGGTCACGGCGGGCGGGTCCTGCAAGAGGGCCCGCACGGGATCCGGCTCGGCGCCGAGGCAGAGGTGGATGTGGGAGTTGATGAGTCCCGGCAGGAGCGTGTGGCCGGACAGGTCCACCCGCTCCCCGCGCGGGGCCCGGGCCTCGTCCACGACCATCGAGATGCGGCCCTCCTCGACCACGACGGCGCGCTTCCGGATCGGCTCCGCGCCGGTCCCGTCGATGATGGCGGCGCCCAGCAGCACCAGTGGCTCCACTCGATCTCTCCCTTCAGACGGTCAGCCGCGGGTCCAGCGTGTCGCGGAGCCCGTCGCCGAAGAGGTTGATGCCGAGCACGGTCACGAGGATGGCCAGGCCCGGGAAGGTCGCGAGCCACCACGCCGTCGAGAGGTAGACGCGCCCATCCGCAAGCATGCCGCCCCAGGTCGGCGTCGGGGGCTGGACGCCGAGGCCGAGGAACGACAGCGCCGATTCGATCACGATGACCCGGGCCATGTCCAGCGTTGCCACCACGAGCCAGGGGGTGAAGGCATTGGGCAGCACGTGACGGACCAGGATGCGCCCGTCGCGGCTGCCCAGCGCGATGGCCGCCTGGACGAAGTCGCGCTCCCGGATCGAGAGCACCTCGCCTCGCACGACGCGCGCGTACACGACCCAGGAGGAGACGCCGATGACGATGATGATGTTCTGGAGGCTGGGGCCGAGCACGCCGATCACCGCGATGGCCAGGAGGATGAAGGGGAAGGCGAGCTGGATGTCCGCCAGCCGCATGAAGAAGTCGTCCACGCGCCCCCCGAAGTAGCCCGACACGAGCCCGATGGCCATGCCGAGGACCCCCGAGATGAGCACGGCCGCCAGCCCCACCAGCAGCGCCACACGCGAGCCGTGGATGATCCGCGACAGGATATCGCGCCCCAGGTGATCGGTGCCGAGCGGGTGCATGCGCCCCTGGGCGTCCTGCCAGCCGGGTTCCCTGAGCCGCTGGCCGATGTCCTGCGCCAGCGGATCGAAGGGGGCGATCAGCGGCGCGAAGGCCGCGGCGAGGAGCACGATCCCCACCACCACGAAGCCGAAGAGCGCCGTGCGCCGCCGCGCGAGGCGGGTGAGGAGCATCACCCACTCGCGCGCCGCCGGGGAGCGGGCGGGCGCCAGGGCGAGGGACTCCGCGACCCCGTTTGGCATCAGCGGAAGCGGATCCGGGGGTCGAGGTAGGTGTAGACGATGTCCACGAGGAAGTTGACGACCACGAACGTGCTGGCGAGCAGGAAGACCGCGGCCTGGACCACGGGGTAGTCCCGGTTGAAGATCGCCTGCACGGACAGCCGGCCCACGCCGGGCCAGGCGAAGATGGTCTCGGTGATGACGGACCCGCCCAGGAGTGTGCCAAGCTCGATCCCCACGATGGTGACGATGGGGATCGAGGCGTTCCGCAGCGCGTGCTTCCACACGACGGGGGGCTCGCCCACGCCCTTGGCGCGAGCCGTGCGGATGTAGTCCTGCCCGAGCACTTCCAGCATCCCCGAGCGCGTGAGCCGCGTGATGCGCGCCGTGGTGAACAGCCCGAGGGTGATGGCCGGCAGGAGCAGGTGCTCGAGATCCCCGCGGCCCGACGAGGGGAGCCACCCGAGCCGCACCGAGAACACGAGAATCAGCATGATGCCGAGCCAGAAGGTGGGCATGGCCTGGCCCAGGAGCGCCACGACGGTGGACACGTAGTCGATGGCGGTGTTGCGGCGGACCGCTGACACGATACCGGCCGGAATGGCCAGGCACAGGGCCAGCGCCAGGCCGGCCCCCGCCAGCTCGAAGGTCGCGGGCAGGCGCTCCACCACGAGCGCCATGGCCGGCTCGCCGTGGCGCAGCGACTCGCCGAAGTTGCCGCGCACCGCGCCCTTGAGGAAGCGCAGGTACTGCACCGCCACGGGATCGTTGAACCCCATGGACTCGCGGAACGTCGCGATGTCCTCCGCCGTGGCATCGGGCGGGAGCAGCAGCAGCGCGGGATCGCCCGTGAGGTAGAGGATGAGGAACACCACGACCGACACGCCGAGCAGCACCAGGATGGACTGCAGCAGCCGCCGGACCAGATACGCGTTCATCGAGCGGCCACGGGTCCCT
>JACOVB010000205.1 GCA_016177555.1 Candidatus Rokuibacteriota bacterium | reverse complement strand
GAAGGAGATGATCATCACGGGCGGGCTCAACGTCTATCCCGCCGAGGTCGAGCGCGTGCTGTACCTGCACCCGGCCGTGCAGGAGGCGGCAGTCGTCGGCAGCCCCGACCCGGAGTGGGGCGAGGCTGTGAAGGCCTTCGTCCAGCTCCGCCCGGGGCATCACACCTCGGCGGCCGACCTCATCGAGCACTGCCGGACCCACATGGCGAGCTACAAGAAGCCCCGGGCAGTCGAGTTCCTGGCCGAGCTGCCCCGCACCACCAGCGGCAAGATCGCGCGGCAAGCGCTCACGCGGAGGGCGCCCCGATGAGACTCCGCACGCGCGTCTGCGGCCTCCTGGACATCCAGTACCCGGTCTTCGCCGCCGGCATGGGCGGCGTCACGATGGCCCCGCTGGCCGGCGCTGTCTCGGCCGCCGGCGGCATGGGCGTGCTGGGTGCCACCTTCCTCACTCCGGCCGAGCTTCGCGAGGAGATCGCCGCCGTGCGCCGGATCACCGACCGGCCCTTTGGCGTCGACCTTCTGATCCCCACCGACATCCCGGCGGAGATCGGCGCGCGGGCCATCCCCCCGTTTCCCACGTTCCTCGATGACCTCCTGCCGGAGGTCGAGGGGCTCAGCGGGAGCCCGCCGCCGCCGCTGACGCTGGAGCTGGCGAGGGCCCAGGTCGAGGTGACGCTGGCCGAGCGCGTGCCCGTCCTCGTCTCGGCGCTGGGCACTCCCGAGTGGCTCGTGCGGGAGGCGCACCGGGCGGGCACCAAGGTCATGTCGCTGATCGGCAATGTCCGCCAGGCGCGTCGGCTCGAGCAGATGGGGGTGGACGTGATCATCGCCCAGGGTGCGGAGGCGGGCGGCCACGTTGGCAGCGTCACCACCTTCGTGCTGGTGCCGCAGGTGGTGGACGCGGTCGAGGTCCCGGTGCTCGCTGCGGGGGGCATCGGCGATGGGCGCGGCGTGGCCGCCGCGCTGATGCTGGGCGCCGAGGGCGCGTGGATCGGGACGCGGTTCCTGGCCACGGTGGAGTCCTCCGCGCACGAGAACCACAAGAAGAAGATCCTGGCCGTGGACGAGGAGGGCACGGTGGTCTCGCGTTGCTACACGGGCAAGCCGAGCCGGGTCCTCAAGAACCGCTTCACCGATCGATGGAAGGGGCACGAGGCGGAGATCCTGCCCATGCCGTGGCAGCGGATCTGGGTCGAGCTCCTGGTGGCGCCCGCCAAGGCGGCGGGCCGCGTGGACATCGCCAACTTCCCGACCGGACAGGTCGCGGGCGCGATCACCGACATCCCGCAGGCCGCCGAGGTGGTGGCGCAGCTGGTGAAGGAGACACGGGAGGCCCTGGCGCGGTGATCGATCTGCTGCGCCAGCCGCCGGAGGCGATCCGCCACGTCCAGGACGAGACGCTGGTCCGGATGCTCGCGCTCTGCGCGCGCGGGCATGCCTATTACCGGAGGCGCTGGGCCGAGGCCGGCGTCGACGCGAGCGAGATCCGGTCGGTGGCGGACCTCGTCCGCCTGCCGCTCACCAGCAAGCGCGACCTCATGGCGGATCCCGAGAGCTTCCGGCTCCACTGCCCCGACCTGCCGCTCCACGAGCGGGCGCTGTGGGAGGTCAACTACACGACCGGGAGCACCGGGGATCCGACCCCGCTCTACGTCACCACCCACGACTACCACGCGTATCTCTTCCAGGCCCGTCGGGTCGCCGAGATCGCCGGCATCACGGGCCGGGACATCCTGGCCAACCTCTTCCCGCTCACGCCCGCGGCCATGGGCGCCTTCGTGCGCTCCGAGGCCAACGCCTACGCCGCCGGCGCCGCGCTGGTGGGCGCGCTCACCGGGGCGCCCCACGGCGAGTTCGGCGTCCACCGGACGCTCGACGACGCCGTGCGGATGGTGGAGCGCCACCGGGCCACGGTGCTGTGGGGCGTGACGAGCTTCGTGCGGCGCGTGGTCATGCGGGCCGCCGAGCTCGGGGCTGACTTCACCAGCGTGCGGATGTGCGCGGTGACGGGGGAAGCGAGCTCCCCGGGCATGCGCGAGGACATTCGCGCGCGGCTGCGCGCGCTCGGCGCCCGCGGCCCGGTGATCTTCGACCGTTACGGCTCCACCGAGTCGGGGGCGCTGGCCCAGTGCTGCGAGGACGGGGACTGGCACAACCCCGCCCCCGAGGTGATCTTCCACGAAGTGGTGGACCCGGACACGGGCGCCCGGCTCCCCGACGGCGAGCGGGGCATGCTGGCGCTGAGCCACCTCAACCGGCGGGGCACGACGCTCATCCGCTACCTGGTGGGCGACATCGTGAGCCTGTCCCATGCCTCCTGCCCCCACTGTGGGCGGACGGGGGACCGCATCGTTGGCCCCATTGTGCGAACCAAGGACCTCATCAAGGTGAAGGGCATGCTCATCAATCCGACGGTCCTGCTGGACGCGCTGCGGGAGGTGCCCGGCGTGGACGAGTTCCAGGTGGTGCTCACGCGCCAGGATCCCCGAGACCCGTTCTCGATGGATGAGATGGTGCTGCGGGCGGCCACCACGCGCGCCGACCGCGACGCGCTGGCGACGACCCTCGTGACGGCGGCCGCCGTCGCCGTCGGGGTGCGCCCGCGGGTGGAGTTCGTGACGGCCAACGAGATCTTCGATCCCGCCCGCCACGCCAAGGCGGAGCGGCTGGTGGACCGGCGAGGATGACCATGGGACTGAGCTTCGCGTGGACGGAAGAGCAGGAGATGCTCCGCCGGGTGGCCCGGGAGTTCGCCGCCCGGGAGCTGACGCCGGAGTACCTGAGGGAGCTCGACGCCACCGGCCGCGCCCCCCATGACGAGCTCCTGCCCAAGATGGCCGGGCTCGGCTTCACGAGCCTGCCGGTCCCGCCCGAGTACGGCGGCGCGGGCGGCAGCGCGGTGGACGTGACGGTGCTCCTGGAGGAGCTGGGCAAGACCTCGCTGTCCATCGCGTCCCTCCTCAACTTCGCCATCGGGTTCGGCACCCACACGCTCATCAAGTTCGGGACGGAGGAGCAGAAGCGCCATTACCTCCCGCGGGTCTGTTCCGGTGACATGTTCTTCGCCTTCTCGCTGACCGAGCCCAACGCAGGCTCCGACGCCGCCTCCATCCAGACGCGGGCCGTCGCCGACGAGGACGGGTTCGTCATCGACGGCGCCAAGATCTTCACCACGGGGGCGGCGGAGTGCCGCTGCCTCCTGGTGGCAACGCGGACCGACCCGAAGCTGCCGAAGCACAAGGGGATCAGCCTCTTCCTGGTCGATCCGCGGACGCCCGGGATCACCTACAGCAAGATCGAGAAGCTCGGCATGCGCGGAGCCGGCGGCCTCTACGAGGTGCATTACGACGGCGTCCGCGTCCCACGGAGCGCGCTCCTGGGCTCGCTCAACGGCGGCTGGGCCGCGATCAAGGCCACGCTGGAGCGCGTGCGCCTGGCCCAGGCGGCCTACTGTGTCGGCTGCGCCCAGCAGGTCGTCGACGACGCCGTCCGGTATGCGCAGCAGCGCCAGCAATTCGGCCAACCCATCGGCAAGTTCCAGGCGATCAGCCACATGCTCGCCGATCTCCAAGTCCAGACCGACGCCGCCCGGCTGCTGCTCTACCGCGCGGCCTGGCTCGTCGACCAAGGGGTCCCCTGCGTCAAGGAGGCCTCCATGGCCAATCTCTACGCCACCGAGAACCTGGTTCGCGTCACCTCCGATGCGATGCGCGTGTATGGCGGGTACGGCTTCACCCTGGAGTTCGACATCCAGCGCCACTTCCGGGACGCGAGGCTGTTCGTCATCGGCGACGGCTCGAGCCAGATCCAGCGCAACCTGATCGCCCGCATGATGGGCCTCTGAAGGGGGAGAGAGATGGGATTGTCCATGCTGCCAACGGCCGTCCGCGCCCTCGTCGCGACCGTCGTGCTGAGCCTCGGCTTCGCCGCCACCGCCGGCGCGCAGGCCCCCGCCTCGGGGGGCGGGAAGCTCGTCGTCGGGATCGGAGATGGCCGCGCTGTTCCGGGAGGAGGCCCCGCTCATCTTTGGCCTCGAAGTCGCGGCCATCCACGCGCTGAGCCCGAGGGTCGCCGGGGCCGTGTTCACCGCGGACGGTACCGTGGACCTCACCAAGGCCTCCGTCAAGTAGGGCGGACCCTGGAGAACCCGCTGACGGGTCAAGGAGGCGGCGTGGGTGGGTAAGTACATCGTCCGGCGTCTGCTGCTGCTGGGCGTCGTGCTCTTCGGCGTCTCGACGCTGATCTTCGTCATCCTGCGGCTCTCGGGGGACCCCACCGCGCTCTTCGTGGCCGAGACGGCCACCGCCGAGGACGTGCTGAAGGTGCGCCAGGCGATGGGGTTCGACGATCCGCTGTACGTCCAGTACGGGCGGTTCCTCGCGCGGGCCGCCGTCGGCGACTTCGGGACATCGTTCCGGTTCAGCCAGCCGGCCATTGGCATCGTGCTGCAGCGCTTCCCGGCGACGCTGGCCCTCACGGTGGCCGCCATCGGCTTGGCCACT
>JACOVB010000204.1 GCA_016177555.1 Candidatus Rokuibacteriota bacterium | reverse complement strand
TCCTCGGCAAGCTTGCCGTCCTCCCCGACCTCGTAGCTCGACCGGCGAAGGCCGCGGCCCACCACCTGCTCGCAGAGGAGCTGCGACATGAACGGGCGCAGCCCCACGATATGCGTCACCGTGCTGCAGTCCCAGCCCTCGGTGAGCATCCCCACGCTGACGATGCAGCGCGCGTCCCGCCCCGGCGGGTGCAGCGGCTTGCCGAGCTTCTTCGCCAGCTCCTCGAAGGCGTCCGGAAGGATCGGCCGGCCCTGGCGGTCGAGCGGCCAGGCCACCTTGCCGGCGGTGTCGAGCGTCAGCCGCATCCAGGCCGACTCGTCGCTCTTGGCCTGGTCGCTGTCCGTCTCGTGCACCACCTTCGAGTCGACGCGGACCGTGCTGTCACGGCCCGGCACATTGCGGAAGGGCGGGATGTTCGCCGGCGGGATGCCGGCAGGCGGCTGGTCGAGCGCGAGCCACTCGTAGACGACCTTGGCGATCGCGGTGTTGCGGCAGACGATGATGAACACCGGCGGCCGCGGGTCGTCCTTCCGCTGCTCCCACTCCGCGCGAAGCTCCTCCCACAGCCCCCCGAGCATGGCAACGGGCGTGGCCGCCCACTTGACCACGGCCTCCGGCTTGGGGTTGCCCCGTGATCCGCCGCGCTCCGCCGCCGTGAGCCGGGGCAGGATCCAGCGCCAGATGTTGAAATAGCCCGGGATCTCAGCACCCGTGGTGTCGCGCACGGCGAGCTGCGGGATCTTCACCAGGCCCGACTCGATGGCGTCGGTGAGCCCGAAGTCGCTCACCACCCAGGGGAAGATGCGGTTGGTGTCCTGGCCCATGCGCCCGAGGTAGTACGGCGTCGCCGAGAGGTCGACGCAGAAGTTGATGCCGCGCAGCTTGTGGATACGGTCGAGCCCGTCCACCCAGACGGTGGCCTCGCGGTAGAACTCGTCCCGGTCCTCGGCGTCGCCGTAGAGCTCCTCCGACTCGCCGTCGGGCGCATCCCGCCGGATGCGGTAGGCGTGGTGGGCCTCGTCGTTGAAGACGAGGACGTTCTGCTTGCCGCCCACCTCGCGCCCGAGCACCCGGTTGACGAGCGCGGTGTCGCTCTCCACGTAACGCAGTGACTCCACCCGGACCTTGCGCAGGTTCCCCTGCCGGTCGCGGTCCTCCTCGAGCACGGTGAGGAGCCCGGCCGCCACCTGGCGGTCCAGCTCGTCCGGCGTGAGGTAGCGGCGGCCGCGCGCTGTTGTCGTCTTCGGCCCGATGGTGATGGTCTCCATGGTGCGCACCGCGACGCCGGCGCGGGTGACCTTCGCGCTCACCCCGCCCGGGTTCACGCCCTGGGGCTCGAAGACATGCCAGTTGGTGACCAGCACCCGCCCCTTGACCAGATCGGCCATGAGGTGCGACGACACCAGGTCCCGGTTGCGGTAGAGGCTGGCGTCGCCCTCGCGCGGGTCCAGCTCCCGGAGACGGCTTCGAATCGTCACGTTGGGGCAGATCACCAGCACCACGTCGGAGAAGCGCGCGTTGCTCCGGTCGTTGACCTTGTTGAGGATGCTCCAGGCCGCGAGCATGGCCATGACCGTCGTCTTGCCGGTGCCCGTGGCCATCTTGCAGCCGTATCGGCGGAAGGCGGTGTGACCGTCGGCCTTCCGGTCCTCGCTCGGCTCGTCGAGCGCGATCTGGATGCCCTGAAGGAAGTCGGCCCGCGCCTCCGTGAGGAAGACGATCGTCTCCGCCGCCTCGCGCTGGGCGAAGAAGAGGCGGTGCTGGCGGCCCTCGCGCGCCCAGTAATCGAGCAGCTCCTGCGTGGTCCGCGTCACGCCGGGGCGCCCCGCCGCCTGCCATTCCGCGAGCCGCTGGCGAACACGGGTGACGAGCTTCAGCTCGATGAGCGTACCGGGATCGTCGCCCTGCGTCTCGCTCACCGGCCCCGGCGGCCGGTAGTAGTACATCGCGGGGCGGCGTCCCGGCGCCGGGCGCGGCGTCTCGCCCTCGACGATGCGCCAGTGCTCGGCGGGCTCGTCGTAAGGCCCGCAGAGGATGGGCTCGCCGAC
>JACOVB010000192.1 GCA_016177555.1 Candidatus Rokuibacteriota bacterium | reverse complement strand
GCTCTCGGCGCCACCGATGAGGTAATCCCAGGGGCCGGGCTCGAGGGTCTGGCGCGCGGCCCTGACGATCTCGTGAAGCGTCTGGAACCGCTCCTCCAGGTTGGACGTCATCGGCCGCGAAGCTTGCGCGCCGCCTCGGCCCGCATCGTCTGCATGGCGCGCGTCTCCTGATCGGAGTACCGCTCCTCCTGCCAGGGGTCGGCCTGCATGTGATAGCCGTTGACCTCCCAGAAGCCCGGCGGGTTCACGTCCAGGAACTCGAAGCCGCGCAGCCACTTGGCGCTCTTCCAGAAGTAGAGCTTCGGCACCACGAGCCTGAGCGGGCCCCCGTGCTCGGACTCGAGGTCGCGCCCGTCGTGCTTGAGGGCCAGCAGCACGTCGT
This sequence comes from Candidatus Rokuibacteriota bacterium, assembly GCA_016177555.1. The sequence continues at coordinate 4,373 of JACOVB010000192.1, read as the reverse complement.
CCTGCACCAGCGCCTCGAGCGGCAGGTTGGTCGTGTAGTCGGGGTCGGCGTGGATCATCACGGCGCGGGCCCCGGGCTTGAGGCGGACGCGCTTCATGATCTCGCGGATGTGGACGCCCTCGAAGCGGTTGTCCAGCCGCGACCACCGCGTGACGCAGTGAATGTCGCAGGCCACCTCGGTCCGCGGCAGGGCGAGAAACTCCTCCCAGGTGAAACGCACCTCTTCCTCGACCAGCCCGAAGCAGCGAAAGCTCCATCGCGCGGGATCGAAGCGCGGCGTGAGGCCGTAGGTGAGCACCGGCCACTTGTCGGTCAGCACCTGGCCCGGCGGAACGCGGTGCGCGAGATCGGGCGGCGTCTCCTTCATCCGGATCGCTCCTCTGGCTGTCATCGTGGGGCTCCGCGGGGTCTTGGCGCGCGACATGACGAGCCAGACCGCGAAGCGGCCGACGGCGTCCTTCAGCCCCATGCGCCAGCGCTCATCCCGCGAAGCGGTACCCCTGGCCGTGCACGGTCAGAATATACTGCGGGTGGCCAGGCTACAGACTCCATTTCACGCCGCAGCCGCGGCACGGCTCGGGCGGCGCCTCGGTCTGGATGGCGCCCCGGAACTCGAGATAGCGCGGGCCCCACCAGATCTCCGCGAGCGACTGACGGAAGAGATTGCCGAGGACGATGCCGTCGTAATGTGCCGTGATCCACGGAGCGATGCAGCAGGGCAGCACGTTCCCGTGCACGGTCACGTACACGAGGTTCCAGGGACGGCGGCAGGCGCTCCAGGGCCGGTCCTCCTGGGCCGGGTTGAGGCTCACCTCGGGCGCCACCGCTCCGGACGCGGAGAAGACGATCCCGGCGGCCCGGGCGGCCGCCGCCGCGTGCTGGATCAGCGCCTCCTCACGCTCGACGAGCCGTCCGTGGAGCGACTGCTCCGCCGTGGCGAGGCCGAGGCCGTTGTAGACCAGCCGCTGGAGGTTCACGCCCTCGGCACCGACCCGCGAGGCCAGCGGCACGAGCCCGGCGATCTCATCGATATTGGCCTTGAGCGCGGTGAACCAGAGGGACACGCGCGGGCGCGCCGTCCCGGCCTCGCGCTTCGCCGCCGCGAGCCCGCTCACGTTGCCCACGACCTTGTCGAAGGCGTCCACGCCCCGCACCTTGTCGTAGGTCGCGGCGGTCGCGGCATCCAGCGACACTCGGATCTCGTCCAGTCCGCTCTCGATGAGCGCCGTGCGGAGCCGGGGCGAGAGCGTGATCGCGTTGGAGTTGAAGAGCACGGTGGCGCCGCGGCCCTTGAGGTGGGCGATCATGCGCGGCAGGGCCCGGTTCAGGAGCGGCTCGCCGATGCCGTGGAGCAGGACGCGCTCGAGGACCGGGAACTGGTCCACGACGCGGCGGAACTCCTCCCAGCCGAGATCCTTCTGCGGCTCGCGCCCCCCGAAGGTGAGGATGCACGTCTGGCAGAGCGAGTTGCAGCGGCTCGTGGTCTCCAGATACAGCGAGCGCGGCAGCGGAGGCTTCACGGCCAGCGCCTCGCCGCTCATGCCGAGCGCTCCGCGAGCGCGTCGAGCGCCCGCCGGCGGTACAGCCACCAGCCAGCGCCCGCGGCGAGCGGTGCCGCCTCCACGGCGCGGGCCCACCAGGGAATGGCCCACGGGTCCTGGAGGAAGAAGGTGTAGGCCATGGCCAGGGTCCCGGTGAAGGCGATCCACGGCAGCGACGGCACGACGGCCAGGACCGGGACGAGCCACAGCGCGTACCAGGGGAAGAGGTTCGGCGACAGCAGCAGGACGCCGCCGATGACGGGCAGCGCGCGCGCCGGCAGCGGAGCCTCGCGCCGGCACAACCCCATCCAGAGCACCCACACGGCGAGCGCCGCCGCCTCGAGCCCGGGAAAGTGGACCACCGAGCGGAGCAGACCCGGATTGAAGTACTCCTCCGCGAGATAGCGGGGCAGCGAACCCAGCACGGAGAGTCCGGCGGACGCCACCGGCGCGTACCCGAGAACCAGCACCACGGCGAAGGCGCCGAGCACCGGGAGCGTGCCCGGCCCGAGCAGGAGTGGGAGCAGCGCGGCCGGGTAGAGCTTCAGCAATGTCCCCGCCGCCAGCAGGCCGCCTGCCAGAGCGTGCCGCCCGGCCACCGAGGCCCACAGGGCCCCGACGACCGCCGGCACCACCATCGCGTCCAGATGCCCGCTTCCCCAACCCTCGACCAGCACCAGAGGATTCCAGGCGTAAATCACTGCCCGTACGGGAAAAATACGAAGGGCCATCAGCAGCCCAATCAAAACCCCGAGACCGATCAGCTCGAAGAGCCCGAGGGCCGCCTTCATCGCCAGGACACTGTCGGGCCTGACGGCGTAGACGGCGCGAAAGAAGGCCTCGGCGCCCGGGGGATAGATGGTGTGCCACGCCGGGTGGTTCAGATGCGGATAGATGGCCGCATCCCGCAGATGCGACAGCGCCGGCGCCTCCGGCGGATGCAGGTACGGGCTGATCCCCGCAACGGCGACCCGCGCGTCCCAGACGTACCGGTACGCATCGGTCGACAGCGTCGGCACGGCTGGCAGCAGCGCCAGGCGGGCACCGCCGGCCACGATGAGGACAAGAAGCATTCCCCTGCCCCCGCGCGGCTCGTGGAGCGCCCACGCGCCCAGCGCGTAGCAGGCAAACGCGCCCGCGAAGAGGAGCAGGAAGGTCACCGGCGCCTGGGCGAGGTTGGGCACGCGGGCCAGCCCCGCACAGGCAGCCACGAGACCGGCGCCGGCCAGGGCCGCTGCCTGCCTCTTCGCGCTCACCGACGCAACTCGGCGGCCGCCCGGAGGGCCGCCTTCAGGAAACCGTAGCCCGCGCGCACGCTGCCGACGAGCGTCCCCGACACCTTCGAGCGCCCTGCCCGCCGGGGCGCATGCGACACGGGCACTTCCACGATCCGCCCGCCGAGCGCGGCCACCTTCACGACCATCTCCACCGGCCACCCGAAGGCGCGGTCGCGCATCTGCAGGCGATGGAGCAGATCGGCGCGGATGGCGCGCAGCGGGCCGAGGTCGGTGACCCGCACACCGAACCTCCAGGCGACGTAGCGCGCCACCAGGCGCGTCCCCAGCAAGGCATGCGCAGGATGCCCGCCCGAGAACCGACGGGCGCCGAGCACGAGGTCGGCGTCGCCCCTTGCCAGCGGAGCCAGGACATCCGGCAAGTCCTCCGGCCGCTGGCTGCCGTCACCGTCGAGAAACGCCACCACGTCGGTGTCGCGAGCGAGCGCGCTCACCCCGGCCCAGCAGGCCGACCCGTAGCCGCGGCGCGGCTCCGCCACCACGCGGGCGCCGCTGCGGGCAGCCACAGCCCCGGTGCCGTCAGTGGACCCATTGTCCACCACCACGATCTCGGTGACGGCCCCGCGCGGCACGCGGCGAATCAGCTCGCCGATGACCGCGGCCTCGTCCAGAGCGGGAATGACGAGGGTCGCCCGCACGTGCGTCAGACGAGCCAGCGCAGGAGCCTGGCAGCCCGGCTTCCTCGCGCGGCCGCCCGCTCGAGCGGATCCACGAGAAAGGCGTCCACGCCGACGCTGCGCCCGGCCCCGGTGAGCATGAAGATCGCCGCGAACATGATGAGCATGGCGTAGGTCCAGCCCCACTCGTGAGGGACGCTCAGGATGCCGACGGTGATGTTCGCCGCCATGCCGAGGGCGACGAGCGCGCCGAGCCGCGTGGCGAGACCGAGGATCAGCGTCGCGCCGATGAACATCTCGGTGAGGAGCGTCATCCAGCCGAAGACGGTCCAGTTCGGGATCATCACGCTGACGAGGAAATCTCGATAGGCCCCCACGGTCGGGTACTGGATCTCCTGCTGCACCCAGTACCAGAGCCCGCCCCCGGACTTCCTGCCGAAGTCGTCCGACGGCACCTTCCACCTGGACTGCTGCCACCAGAGGAGGCCGTAGACAATGCGCGCCAGCCCGAGCGGCCAGAGCGGGGCCACGGCACTCCCCCACCCTGCCCGCTCCCGTCCGTCCGTGCCCTCCGCGTCGTTCATGAGGAGGCTCCTTTCGTGGGCATGCCCATCGTACGCGGCCCGGGCCATCGAGATGTCACCTGGATGTCAACAGTGCGCCCGCTCGCCGACCATCGTACAGGGCCCCGCCCCGGGAATCGACAGGTGCCCAGCCCGGGTCAAGAATCATTGGTCGGCCCTCGGCGACACCCTATAATGGAAGCCGTGCGGGGGTGGGCATGGGCCCGCCCCTGGAGCAGCGACACCGCGGCACCCTCTGGGGGGAAGGACAGGACGGATGAGTGATGACCGGAAACTGGCGATGTTCATCGACTTCGAGAACATCGTCCGAGGCGTGAAGGAGGCCCAGTACAAGGG
>JACOVB010000191.1 GCA_016177555.1 Candidatus Rokuibacteriota bacterium | reverse complement strand
GTCGGGGCTCACACCGTCAGCCACCCGATCCTCTCGCGAACCTCCGCCGACCAGGCCTGGGACGAGATCTACGGCTCCAAGCGAGAGATCGAGCGACAGGTCGGAGGGCCCATTGAAGGGTTTGCGTACCCGAACGGTGGGACCAGGGATTACACTGAGACTGTCAAGCACCTCGTCCGCGAGGCCGGATTCACCTGGGCGGTGACCACTCAACACGGCCTCAACGCCCCCAAGACACCACCACTCGAGCTCCGGCGGGGCGGTCCGCGAGAGAACCATCTCCCGACATACGCCGTCAGGCTGGCGTACTACCGTCTCGCCGAACCCTGATCCTGGAGGACTCTCCTCATGTGCGGAATTGTCGGCTACATCGGTGACCGGGACGCGGCGCCCATTCTCGTGGAGGGGCTCCGTCGGCTGGAGTACCGCGGCTATGACTCCAGCGGGCTCGCCGTCTTCGACGGCAACCGCATCGAGATCCGGCGCAGCGTGGGGCGGATCGGGGCGCTCGCCGAGCTCCTGGCCCGGAGCGCAGTCCGCGGCACCGTCGGGCTCGGCCACACCCGCTGGGCCACCCACGGGCGTCCGTCCGAGGACAACGCCCACCCCCATGCCGACTGCAGCGGGCGGCTGGTGGTGGTCCACAACGGGATCATCGAGAACCATCTGGCGCTCACAGAGCAGCTCGAGGCCATCGGTCACACCTTCCGCTCCGAGACCGACACCGAGGTGATCGCCCACCTCGTGGAGCACTATCTGGCGGACGCCGCCGACCTCGAGACGGCCGTGCGCGCGGCTCTCGGCGAGATCCGGGGGGCCTACGCCTTCTGCATCCTGAGCGAGACGGAGCCGGGCCGGATCATCGCGGCCAAGCGGGGCGCGGGCAGCGTCGTGATCGGCTTCGGCGAGGGCGAGGCCTTCGTGGCCTCCGACATCCCGGCTTTGCTCCCCCACACCCGCACCGTGACCATCCTCCAGGACGACGAGGTCGCGGTGATCGACCGCGACGGGGTGAAGCTCTCCGGCCTCGACGGCCGTACCGTCGAGCGCCCGGCCTCCCGCATCACCTGGGATGCCGCCATGGCCGAGAAGGGCGGCTACCCCCACTTCATGCTCAAGGAGATCCACGAGCAGCCGCTGGCCGTGGCCAACACCGTGAGCGGCCGGGTGGACATCGAGGCCGGGACCGTCATCCTCCCGGAGGCGAACCTGTCCGAGGCTCTGGTCGCCCGGGTGCGCCGGGTGGTGCTCGTCGCCTGCGGCACCTCGTACCACGCCGCCCTCGTGGGCCGCTTCATGATCGAGCGCCTCGCGGGGATCGCCGCCGAGGTCGACATCGGCTCGGAGTTCCGCTACCGCGACGCAATCCTCGGGCCAGACTCGCTGGTGGTGGCCATCTCCCAGTCAGGGGAGACCGCCGACACCCTGGGCGCCGCCAAGGCCGCCCGCCTGCGCGGTGCGCCGGTGCTCGCCATCACCAACGTGGTGGGCTCGGCGCTGGCCCGGGAAACCGACGGTGTCCTCTACACCCACGCCGGCCCCGAGATCGGAGTCGCCTCCAGCAAGACCTTCACGGCGACCCTGACGGCCTGCTATCTGCTCGGGCTCGCCCTCGGGCTCAGGCGCGGATTCCTCACCCCGCGGGACGCGCAGAAGCGCCTCGCGGACCTGGCCGAGGTGCCGGCGTTGATCCAGCGGGCCCTGGGCGCCGAGCCCGCCATCCGCGACATCGCCAAGGAGCTCCGCGCCTACGACAGCTTCCTCTATCTCGGGCGCGGCGTGCATTTCCCCATCGCGCTGGAAGGCGCCCTCAAGCTCAAGGAGATCTCCTATGCCCACGCCGAGGGCTACCCGGCGGGCGAGATGAAGCACGGCCCCATCGCCCTCATCGACGGGCGGATGCCCGTGGTGGCGCTGGCCCCGCGGGATGGCTCGTACGACCGGATGGTGGCCAACCTCGAGGAGGTGCATGCGCGCGATGGCCGGATCCTCGCCGTCTGCCACGAGGACGACAGCGGGATCGCCCACCGGGCGGACTGGGTGATCCCCATCCCTGCCGCCGCCGAGCTCCTCGCCCCCCTGGTGAGCGTCGTCCCACTCCAGCTGCTCGCGTATCACATGGCCGTCCTGCGCGGCTGCGACGTCGACCAGCCCCGCAACCTGGCCAAGAGCGTGACGGTGGAATGATGCAGAGGAACTACCGGCCCATTGCCGGGCGAGCCCGCCGGAGCGCGGGGTGACCACGATGGATCTGACAGTAGTCGTTGGCACTTACAATCGGGCCGCTTCCCTTCGCCACACGCTGGAGGCCCTCGCGGCCCAGCAGGTGCCCCCCGGGCTCGACTGGGAAGTCGTGATCGTGGACAACAACTCCCCTGACGAGACCGCCTCGATGGTACGGGAGTTCGCGGCCAAGGGCTCGATGCCGCTGACCTACCTCTTCGAGTCCCGACAGGGCGTGAGCTGGGCCCGGAACGCCGGGATTACCCAGGCGAAGGGGGAGGTCATCGCGTTCACCGACGACGACGTGAGGCCGGCCTCCGACTGGGTCGCGATGGTATGGACCGCGATGCGCGAGTCCGGTGCCGACGTGCTCGGCGGGCGGATCCTGCCCGAGTGGTCGGGTCCGCTCCCCGCGTGGCTCGAGCGGAATCGGTGGCTATACGGTTACCTTGCCCTGATGGACCACGAGCGGCCTGAGCGCATCCTGCGAGAAGTGGGAATTCCCCAGGTCTGGGGCGCGAACATGGCGTTTCGACGTGCCCTGCTGGACAAGATAGGGCTCTTTGATGTCAGCCTGGGACGAGTCGGGGGCCGGCTCCAGAGCGGTGAGGACGCGAATATTGTCACGCGAGCCCTTGGAGCCGGCGCGCATGTCCTCTACGACCCTCGGCTCGTCGTCTGGCATAGGGTGCCCGAGGAGCGGACGCGCCGGTCCTATTTCCGGCGGTGGCACTTCGATGGCGCCTGGGGAACGGCGCTGCGGGCCGGACCCCCGCCCGGACGCCGGCTCCTCGGCGTCTCCCTGTTCAGTTACCGGTGGCTGATCGTCCGGCTGGCGGCCTGGCTCGTCGCCCTCGGCCGACGGCGGGACGCCTTCGAGCTCGAGCTGGACTTCCTCGCCGCCGCCGGCCGCTGGTGGGGAGAGTGGCAGGCCTCGAGAGCCGACGGGGGGCGGCACTCGTCATGAGCGGGTTGAGAGACCTCGTCTTCCTCGTGATCCTGAT
>JACOVB010000190.1 GCA_016177555.1 Candidatus Rokuibacteriota bacterium | reverse complement strand
GTGGGCATCGGCGGCGCCGGCATGAGCGGGATCGCCGAGGTGCTGCTCACACTGGGGTACCGCGTCACGGGCTCCGACATGAAGCGGGGCGAGACCATCGAGCGGCTGGAGCGCCTGGGCGCCAAGGTGTTCAGCGGCCACGAGCCTGCCCACCTGGAAGGCGCCCACGTCGTCGTGTACTCCTCCGCCGTGGCCCGCGACAACGTCGAGGTGCAGGTGGCGCGGCAGCGCGGCATCCCGGTGATCCCGCGGGCCGAGATGCTGGCCGAGCTCATGCGGCTCAAGTACGGCATCGCCATTGCGGGCACCCACGGCAAGACGACGACCACCTCCATCGTGGCCGCCGTGCTCGGGGCGGGGGGCTTCGACCCCACGGTGGTCGTGGGCGGGCGCGTGCACGGGCTCGGCGCCAACGCCCGGCTCGGCCAGGGCGAGTTCCTGGTGGCCGAGGCGGACGAGTCCGACGGCTCCTTCCTCAAGCTGTCGCCCACCATCGCCGTCGTCACGACCGTGGACGCCGAGCACCTGGATCACTACCCCGACCTGGACGCGATCCGGGCGGCCTTCCTGGCCTTCGTCAACAAGGTGCCGTTCTACGGCGCGGCGGTGCTCTGTCTCGACCAGCCGAACATCCAGCAGATGATCCCCGCCGTCGAGAAGCGCGTCGTGACCTACGGGCTCGAGTCGGGCGCCGACCTCACGGCGCGGCGGCTGCAATTCTCGGGGATCAGCTCGCAGTTCGAGGTGGTCCATCGCGGCCGCGTCCTCGGGCCGGCCTCGCTCCAGGTGCCCGGGCACCACAACGTCCTCAACGCGCTGGCGTCCGTGGCGGTAGGGCTCGAGCTCGAGGTGCCGTTCGCGTGCATCCAGCAGGGGCTGGCCGGATTCTCCGGCGTCCAGCGCCGCTTCCAGATCCGAGGGGAGGCGCAGGGTGTGCTGGTGGTGGACGACTACGGCCACCATCCCGCCGAGATCCGGGCGACCCTGGCTGCCGCCAAGGCCGGGTTCGACCGGCGCGTCATCACGGTGTTCCAGCCCCACCGCTACAGCCGCACGCACCATCTCCGTCAGGAGTTCCTGACCGCCTTCTACCAGTCAGACGTGCTCCTGGTGATGGACATCTATCCCGCCGGTGAGGCGCCGATCCCGGGCGTCCACGCGCGCGATCTGGCCGATGGCATCGCCGCCCACGGGCACCGCGAGGTGCTGTACATGGACGGTGACCGGCGCGGCATCGTCGACCATCTTTGTGCATCCACCCGACCCGGGGACCTGGTCCTCACCCTCGGCGCCGGCGACGTGGGGCAGCTGGGCGCCGAGTTCCTGGCGCGCCTGGGCGACGCCCGCGACCCGTCGAACAGGAGGTAACGAATGCTTGGAGAGATCCGCGGCGAGGTGCGGTTCAAGGAGCCTCTCAGCTTCCACACGTCCTTGCGCATCGGAGGGCCCGCCGACTTCTTCATCGTCCCCCAGGACGTGGAGGACATCCGCCTGGCGCTGGCCTTCGCGGACAAGGAAGGGCTTCCCGTGGAGGTGATCGGCGGCGGGAACAACCTGCTGGTCCGTGACCGCGGGATCCGCGGCGTGGTCCTGCGGCTCGAAGGCTGCCTCGGACGCGCCGAGTTCAACGGGGAGGAAGCCGTGGCCGGCGCCGGCGTGAGCCTCTCCGCACTCATCCGCGAGGCGGCCGCGCTCAACCTGGGCGGCGTCGAGTGCCTCGTGGGCATCCCCGCCACCATCGGCGGCGCCGTCGCCATGAACGCGGGCACCCCGGATGGGTGGATCGGCGATTTCGTCTCCGCGGTGTACTTCCTCCACCCGGACGGGACGCTCGGCGAGTTCAAGCCGGGCCCGGGGGCCTTCGGCTACCGCCTGTTCGCCGCGCCGCCCGGCGCCGTCCTCATCGGCGCCCGCCTGAGGCTCCACCGGCGGCCGCAGGCGGAGATCCAGAAGGACATCAAGCAGCGGCTCAAGCAGAAGAAGGCCACGCAGCCGCTGGCGCTGGCCTCGGCCGGCTGCGTGTGGAAGAACCCGCCGGGCGATGCGGCCGGGCGCCTCGTGGAGAAGGTGGGGCTCAAGGGCAAGCGGCTCAACGGCGCCGAGATCTCGGCCAAGCACGCCAACTTCATCGTGAACCGGGGCGGCGCCATGGCCGCCGACATCCTGGCGCTGATGGACATGACGCGCGAGCGCGTGCAGCACCAGTTCGGCATCACGCTCGAGCCGGAGATCCGCATCGCGGGAGAGGGATGAGGGGAGAGGGATGAGGCCGGCCAGACCGCAGGTGGGCGCCTGATGTCGGGACGGCTGTCCGTTCTGTCGCCGCGCGGGCTCGACCACGGGATCGAGGACCTCGCCTCCCCGAGTTCCCTGATCACGCGGCAGCGCGTGGGCCGGCGGCAGCACCGGCTCCGGACAAACCGCCGCGCGCGCCGGATGGGCCGGCTTGCGGTGGTCCTGGCCGTGGGGACCGGACTCCTGGCCGCGGGCGCCCTCGGCGTGGGCTGGCTCCTCACCGCCCCCCGCTTCGCCGTGGCGCGCGTCGAGGTGCGGGGCCACGCCCGCCTCAGCCCGGATGAGATCGTCGCGGCCTCCGGGCTCGCGCCCGGTGTGAACCTGTTCCGGGTGGATCCACGGGTGGCCACCCTCGCGGTGGAGACGCTGCCACAGGTCCGCCGCGCCGAGGTGATCCGGACCTTCCCGAACCACCTCGCGATCGTCGTCGAGGAGCGCCGGCCGTTCACGCTCGTGCACGCGGGACGGCTGCACTGGATCGACGAGCAGG
>JACOVB010000188.1 GCA_016177555.1 Candidatus Rokuibacteriota bacterium | reverse complement strand
GCGCGCTGGGTGCGCGCGCACGGGCAGGACGCCACCGTGCTCTGCGCCGGCGCGCAGGGCGGGTTCTCCCTGGAGGATGCGGTGTGCGCGGGGATCCTGGTGGAGCGGATCGTGGCAGGGGCGGGTCGGGACGGCCGATCGGTGGAGGTCTCCGATGCCGCCGTGGCCGCCCGGCGCCTGGGGGCGCACTACGCGGGTCGGCTCGGCCTCCTCCTCGAGGACTCGACGTGGGCGCGGACGCTGGCCCGCGCCGGCCGCGCGGCGGACCTGGCGGCCTGCCTCGCCCTGTCCACGGTGGACGAGGTACCGGTATTCGACGACGGCGCCATCGTGCCTGGCCGGGTGACGAGCCGGGCGGACGGCCTCTGATGAACGTCCCCATCGCGCTGACCCTCGTCCGCATCGTGCTCGTCCCGCTGCTCATCGTCTTCCTCATCTCCTCCGAGCGGGTCAGCGTGCTGATCGCGGCGGTGATCTTCGTGCTGGCCTCGCTCACCGACTGGCTGGATGGGAGCATCGCGCGCCGGTGGAACCAGGTGACTCGGCTCGGCACGCTGCTGGATCCGGTGGCCGACAAGCTCCTCGTCGCGGCCGCCCTGGTATCGCTCGTGCAGGTGGAGATGGTGGCCGCCTGGGTGGCCGTGGTGATCATCGGACGCGAGCTGGCGGTGACCGGGCTGCGCGGGGTCGCGCTCTCCATGGGCGTCGTCGTTCCGGCCTCCAGGATCGGGAAGTGGAAGACCGTCACCCAGTACGTGGCCATCACGATCCTGATCCTCGAGAAGGGCGTGCCGGCCGATCTGGTCCCGTTCCACCGGATCTCGACGGCGGCGCTCTGGCTGGCGCTGGCCGTGACGGTCATCTCCGGCGGCCACTACTTCTATGCCTTCTTCCTCAAGACGGGCTCGGGCGCTCTCGTCAAGGACCGGGAGCGCTGGCCGTGAGGGGTCTCGGCGCGCTCCTCGCCTACCTGATCGGCGCCATTCCCGTGGGGTGGCTCGTGGCGCGGGCGGCGGGCGGCGTGGACATCCGCCGCCGGGGCAGCGGCAATATCGGCGCCACCAACGTGCTCCGCACCCTGGGCCCGCTCCCGGGGATTGTCACCCTCCTCGGGGATGTGGCCAAGGGCTACGGGGCGGTCACGGTCGCTGGCTGGCTCGGCGCCGGACCCGCCTGGGCGGCGCTCGGCGCGCTTCTGGCCGTCGTGGGCAATTGCTGGTCCATCTTCCTGCGCTTGCACGGCGGCAAGGGCGTTGCCACGGGGCTCGGAGCCTTCCTGGCGCTGGCCCCCTGGGCGATTGCCCCCTCGGCGGTAGTCTGGATCGCGCTCGCCGCGTCCTTTCGCTACGTGTCTCTGGCCTCGGTGCTGGCCTGCCTCGGCCTGCCAGTCGGCGTTGCGCTGCTCGGCTACCCGTGGCAGTCGGCCGTTGCTGCCGGCGCGGCCGCGGCCATCATCGTCCTGCGGCACCGCGAGAACCTGGAACGCCTGATGAATGGCACGGAGCGCAAGTTCGGCGAGCGGGCACCCTCGCCATGAGCGGCGGGAGGGCATGAGCCGCGCGAGCGGCCACCCGGCCGCGGCCGTCGCCCTCATCGGCGCCGGGGCCTGGGGGACGGCGCTCGCCGTCCACCTCGCCCGCCGTGGCGGGCGCGCGAGGCTCTGGGCTCGCGACCCGGTGCTGGCGGCAGAGATGCGCAAGACCGGCCAGAACGCCCGCTACCTCGCCGGGCTCGCGATCCCCCCCGGCGTCGAGGTGACCTCGGAGCCCGCGCCGGCGCTTGCGGGCACCAGGATCGTCATCGTGGCCGTTCCGTCCGAGTTCGTGAGGGCGGTGGTGGGAACCCTTGCGCACGCGGTTCCGCCGGGGGCGATCATCGTCTCCGCCACCAAGGGCCTCGAGCCCGAGCGGGGTGGGCGCATCTCCTGCCTCCTGTCCGAGCTCCTGCCCGGGCACCCCGTGGCCGTGCTGTCGGGCCCCTCCTTCGCCCGCGAGGTGGCGCTGGGGCTCCCCACGGCGCTCGTGGTGGCCTCGGAAGACGGGGAGGTCGCGCGCCTGGTCCAGCAGGCACTTACCGCCCCCGCGTTCAGGCTCTACACCAGCCGGGATGTCATCGGCGTCGAGATCGCCGGCGCACTCAAGAACGTGGTGGCGATCGCGGCCGGGCTCTCGGACAGCCTGCATCTCGGCGAGAACGCCCGGGCCGCGCTCGTCACCCGCGGGCTGGCGGAGATCGTGAGGCTCGGCGTGGCGCTGGGCGCCTCGGCGCGGACCTTTCTTGGCCTGGCGGGCGTCGGCGACCTCGTCCTCACCGCCACGGGCTCGCTCAGCCGGAACCGGGCGCTGGGGCTCGCGGTGGGGCAGGGCAGGAGTCTCGCTGACGCCGAGGGCGCCAACCGCACGGTGGCCGAGGGCGCGCGCACGGTTGACTCGGCCCTGCGCGTGGCTGCCGCCGCCTCCGTCAGCATGCCGATCTGCGAGGCCGTGGCCTCCGTGCTCCATGGCGGCACCCCGGCGGCCCAGGCCCTCGCGGCGCTCCTGGCGCGACCGCTTCAACCGGAGGACGAGGGCGGCGATGGCTGAGCTGCGCAAGGACCCCGTGGTCGGACGCTGGGTGATCATCTCCACCGAGCGGGCGCGCCGCCCCTCGGACTTCTCCCCCCAGCCCGTCCTGCGCGCCGGCGGGGATTGCGTATTCTGTCCCGGGCAGGAGTCGCACACACCCGACGAGATCCTCGCGGTGCGCAGCCCGGAGAGCCAGGCCAATGCCCCCGGGTGGACCCTGCGGGTCGTCCCCAACAAGTTCCCGGCCCTGCGCATCGAGGGGGAGATGGAGCCCTCGGGGGAGGGGCTCTATGACCGGATGAGCGGCGTCGGGGCCCACGAGGTGATCGTCGAGACGCCCGACCACGCAGGCACCCTCGCCACGATCGGCGAGGCCGCCGTCGCGGACATCCTGTGGGCCTATCGCGAGCGGATGGCGGATCTCGGCAAGGACCGCCGCTTCCAGTACGTGATGGTGTTCAAGAACCACGGCGAGGCCGCCGGGGCCTCCCTCGAGCATCCGCACTCGCAGCTCATCGCGACCCCCATCGTGCCCATCATGCTGACCGAGGAGATCGAGGGGGGCGAGCGGCACTACCGGCTCAAGAAGCGCTGCATCTGGTGCGACATCATCCGCCAGGAGCGCCGTCGCGGCGGGCGAATCATCCTCGAAGGCGACGGCTTCGTGGCCCTGGCCCCCTTCGCCCCGCGCTTTCCCTTCGAGACCTGGATCCTCCCCAGCGGCCATCGTTCCGCCTACGAGGAGACGGAAGCGCGGGAGATCGCCCCGCTGGCGCGGCTTCTTGGCGAGATCCTGCGGCGCATGGGGCGGGTCCTCGGCGATCCGCCATTCAACTACATGCTCCACAGCGCACCGCTCCGCAGCGGGACCCTCGACCACTTCCACTGGCACCTGGAGATCATCCCCAAGCTCACCCGCGTGGCGGGCTTCGAGTGGGGAACCGGGTTCTTCATCAACCCGATCCCTCCGGAGGAGGCCGTCCAGTACCTCAGGGGCGAGGTGCCCGGATCGCCCGTAAGTTGACACCATTCCAGGCGCTTGTTAGAGTGTGTCGCGGTGTCGCGGGCCGAAGGGCGGGAATAGCTCAGTGGTAGAGCACAACCTTGCCAAGGTTGGGGTCGCGGGTTCGAATCCCGTTTCCCGCTCCATGTGTCAATACAGGGGCTCGGATCGCGGGCCCCTTCGGATTATAAGGCGGCGTAGCCAAGTGGTTAAGGCGGAGGTCTGCAAAACCTCTATTCAGCGGTTCGAATCCGCTCGCCGCCTCCAGACCTAGCCGGTGGTGGCAGTCAGTCTCAGGCCGGGGTGGCGGAACTGGGAGACGCAGCGGACTTAAAATCCGCTGGCCCTACCGGGCCGTGGGGGTTCGATTCCCTCCCTCGGCACCAACAAAGGAGCGTACCCTGACTCCAGAGTCCATGGAGGGAGAGTCACCGTGAAGACGCTCAAGGTGGTGCGGAAGACTTTCACGATGCTGAGTGAGAAGCGCACGGAGGTCCTGGACATCACCAAGCAGATCCGGGACCTCATGCTCGCCGCCGACGTCAAGGAAGGCATTCTGCTGGTCAATTCGCTCCATACCACCTGCGCCCTCTTCGTCAACGAGTTCCAGGGGGCGCTCGTCGAGGATTTCAAGGCCATGGTGGACAGGCTGGTGCCCGACAGCCGGGGCTACCGCCACGATGACCCGCGCTACTCCGACTGCGAGCGCGGGAACGCCTCCTCCCACCTGCGGGCCGCCCTCTTGGGGCGGAGCGTGGCCGTCGGGATCAGCGGCGGGGAGCTGGCGCTGGGGCGCTTCCAGTCCATCCTGTTCGCTGAGCTCGACGGCCCCCGCCCGCGGACCATCGACATCCAGATCATGGGGGTGTAGCAGACGCTGAGACAGGCCCATCTGAGGAGGTGCGGCTCGGTCGCTCCTCGCTCAACGTGGCTCGCTCACGCTCGCCCGGATC
>JACOVB010000187.1 GCA_016177555.1 Candidatus Rokuibacteriota bacterium | reverse complement strand
CGCCGGGTCAACGCCATCGAGTCCGTGGCCCGCCTGCAGACGCGCCCCGTGTACCTGCTCGATGCCGTGGCCGACATGCTCACGAAGGACCTGTGGCTCACGCGGATGGAGGAGAAAGGGCAGCAGCTCCGCTTCGCCGGCACCACGTACTCCTCAACGGCGCTGGCCGACTTCATGGCGAACCTGAAGGCCTCCGGGAAGTTCAAGGAGGTGGACCTGCTGGTGTCGCGCCAGGACCTGACCAAGTCGCCGCGGACGATCACCTTCGAGGTGTCGTGCCGCTTCGAGATCTGAGCCATGGCCTTCCTGGATCCCATCTACGCCCTGCCGACGCCCCAGAAGGTCATCCTGGGGGTGCTGCCGCTCGTGGCCGTGGGGGCGCTCGGCTGGTTCCTGCTCATCTCGCCCAAGACGGACGAGCGCGACAGCCTCTTCCAGCGAAACGAGACGCTCCGCGCCGAGGTGATGAAGGCGCGGGCCGACGAGGCCAACCTGCGGCCTTTCCGCCTCCAGGCCGAGGCGCTGCGCAAGCGGCTCGAGGCCGCCAAGGAGCGTCTCCCGGCCGAGAAGGACATCCCGAGGCTTTACCGGCAGGTCTCGGACCTGGCCATCCAGTCGGGGCTGGGCGTGGCCCTGTTCCAGCCCAGGGCGCCCGAAGAGCGCGCCGTCTTCGCCGAGGTGCCCATCACCATGACGGCCGAGGCGGGCTACCACCAGCTCGGCGCCTTCTTCGACAGGGTGGCCCGACTGCCCCGGGTGGTGACCCTCGGCGACTTCAAGGTTTCCGGCATCGGTAAACCGACCGGGACAATCCGTGCCGAGATGACGCTCGCGACCTACGTCTTCCGGGCCGAGGGAGCGCCAGGGCCGGGTAAGCCGGGGGCGCCGGCGAGGCCTGCGGCCGGAGCCGCTCCGCCTGCGCCACCCGCGCCGGCCGCGCCGCGCCCGGGAGCCCGCCCATGATCGCCCGTGGCGCGCTGCTGCTGGCGGCCCTGACGCTCGTGCTCGCGGGCTGCGGAGGCGGAGCGCCATCGACACCGCCGGGTCCACCCGCTCCGGGGCCGGTCGTCACACCCCCGCCGCCAAAGCCGCCGGGCATGGCCGCCCTGGCCGAGGCGGGCGCGCCGCTGCCGCCCATCCCCTACGCGACCAAGCAGCGCCGCGATCCATTCAGCCCGGTGGTGATCGTGAGCCAGGGCGGCAAGGGGCTCCAGGTAGGCTCGGTGAAGCTGGTGGGGGTCATCCAGGGACGGCAGTGGCCGCTGGCGCTGGTCGAGGCGCCGGACGGCATCGGCTACATCCTCAAGCCGGGCGACACGCTGGGCGACGGCCGCGTGACCCAGATCACCGCGGACTCGGTGAGCTTCGCCGTTGCCGGGCCGCCGAGCCAGAAGTCGAGCAGCGTGACGCTCAGCTTGAGAACGGACTGAGAGAGGGGTGAGGTCATGAAGGGTATGGCGCGCATCGCGACGTTCCTGCTGGTGATCGGGCTCCTGAGCCCGGGGATCAGCGGAGCCCAGACCGCACCCGTTCAGCTCAGGAACGTGAGCATCGACCGCGCGGCCGACGGCGTGACCGTGAAGATCAAGACCAGCGGACCGGCCCGCTACCAGGCCACCCTCATGGAGTCCCCGACCCGGCTCGTGATCGACTTGGCGGACACCGTGTACGGCTGGAGCAGCCAGAGTCTCACGCCTGACGTGGCCCCCATCAAGGAGATCCGCGGCAGCCAGTGGAAGCCCGGGACCTCACGCATCGTCCTCGAGCTGACCCGGAAGGTCGGCTATCGCATCGAGCAGGGCGCGGATGGCCTGTCCGTGATCCTGGACGCCTCGGCCACCGCCAGGAGCGAGAGGATGCCGGCCCCGGAGCCGGCGCGACGCCCGGAGCCAAAGCCCGACGTGAAGGCCGAGGCGAAGGTCGAGGCGCCCGCGCCTGCCCCCGCTCCCGCCCGGATCGCCCAGACCGCGGCCGCGACGACTCGGCCGATGGCGAGCGCCCAGGCTGTCCCCGCACCCATCCGCCTGGCCCAGGCCCAGCCCTCTGTCCAGGCCCCGGCCGCCAATGGCTCGCGCCTCATCTCCATGGACTTCAAGGACGCCGACGTCGTGAATCTCTTCCGCATCCTCGCCGCCGAGAGCGGTCGGAACATCGTGGTGGGCGACGACGTCAAGGGGAAGGCCTCCATCTCCCTCCGCAACGTGACCTGGGAGCAGGCCCTGGAGGCGATCCTCGAGGTGCGGGGCTTGCAGAAGATCGAGAAGGGCGGCGTCATCCGCATCGTCTCCACGGAGCAGCTCGGCAAGGAGCGGGAGGCCGTGGCCCGGTTGAACGAGGCCAAGCTCAAGGCGGAGATCGACACCCGCACCAAGCTCGCCGAGGCGCAGCTCAAGGAGGCCGATCTCGCGGCCAAGCGGCTCAACGCCCAGGCAGCGGCCGAGGAGGCCAGGGCGCGCGGCCCGTTGCGCGAGGAAACGATCCGCCTCTCCTATGCCGATCCCGAGGAGGTGGCGCGGACGCTCCAGGGCATACTCGGCATTCCGCCCGAGGGCACGGCGCCGGTGCCGTCGCAACCGCTCGTGCCGCAGGTGCTCCCGAGCGGCGCCACGCCCGCGGCTGCCCCCGGCACAGGCGGCCAGCCCGCCGACCTCGAGCGGATCAAGAAGCTGATCCGCGAGCAGCTCGACGTGCCGCTGCCCCAGGTCAAGATCGAGGCGCGGATGGAGATCCTGGACCGCAATGCGCTGGAGGCCATCGGCGTGCAGTGGGGCGGCGCAGCCGCGCGCAATGTCTTCAACCGCGCCACGCTGGTCGGCCAGGGCTTCCAGTCGGCGCCGAGCGGCGTGCCGGGGCTGACCTTGCCCGTGGTCGGCGGCGTGCTCCAGCCCGACGGCTCCACCATCTCCGTCAACCCCACGGCCCAGTCGGGCATCCTCCCCGTCAACCAGAACGTGACGCTGAATCGGCTGCTGCCCGTGGAGACGACCACGGGGCTGCCCATGGGCGGCAACCTGGTGAACCTGCCCTTCTCGCTGCTGCCCAACGCCGCCAGCGCCGTACCCGCCGGCGGCATCGCCTTCGGCATCATCGGCACCAAGCTCAACATCAACCTGGCGCTGCAGGCCCTCGAGACCCAGGGCAAGACGCGGACGCTGGCGCGCCCCGAGATCGTGACCGTGGAGAACAGCAAGGCCTCCGTCACCCTCGGCGAGGAGATCCCCTACGCCACGGTGAGCAGCGCCGGCACCCAGATCCAGTTCAAGGAGGCCGTGCTCAAGCTCGAGGTCACGCCCACCGTGATCCGCGAGAAGATCGGCGGCGAGGACATCACCAAGATCAAGATGGTGGTCCTGGTCGAGAACAACTCGCGTGGCGACACCCTCAGCCCCGCCCCCGGGGTGAGCGTGCCGCTCATCAACCGAAGAAAGACCGAGACCCAGGTGCTCATGAGGGAAGGCGAGCGGCTGGTGATCGGCGGCGTGACGCAGTCCGTCCAGCAGAACACCGTCCGCAAGGTCCCGCTCTTCGGTGACATCCCGGTGCTCGGCTGGCTCTTCAAGCAGCGGGAGAACTTCGAGACTGGCCGCGAGCTGGTGGTGTTCGTGACGCCCACCATCCTCAAGACGGACGGCGCCCAGCCGGCGCAGGCCGCGCCGGGCAAGTAGGCTCGTGAGCGGGACGTTCCGCTTCCTCACCGCGGGGGAATCCCACGGCGAGGGGCTGACCGCTGTCATCGAGGGTGTCCCGGCCGGCCTGTCGCTGACCGAGGCCGACATCAACGAGGACCTGGCGCGGCGGCAGCGCGGCTACGGCCGCGGCGGCCGCATGAAGATCGAGCGCGACCAGGCCCATATCTCCTCGGGGTTGCGCTGGGGCGTGACGCTGGGCAGCCCCATCACGCTATCCATCCAGAACCGCGACTGGGAGAACTGGAAGACCACCATGGCCGTCGGCGAGCCGCCGGCTGGCGCCCCCGCCAAGGCCGTGACGCGGCCGCGGCCCGGGCACGCCGATCTGGCCGGCGCCATGAAGTACGGCCACCGCGACATCCGCAATGTGCTGGAGCGCTCCAGTGCCCGGGAGACCACCGCGCGCGTGGCCGTGGCCGGGGTCGCCAAGCGGCTCCTGGCGGAATTCGGCATCTCGATCCTGAGCCACGTCATCGAGATCGGAGGGTTGCGCATCGTCCCCCTCGAGCTGCCCTGGGAGGAGATCAAGCGCCGCGCCGAGGCCTCGGAGGTTCGCTGCGCCGATCCCACCGCCGAGCGGGCCATGATCGAGGCCATCGACCAGGCCAGGGCCACGGGGGACACGCTGGGAGGCGTCTTCGAGGTGGTGGCCCTGGGCTGCCCCGTGGGTCTCGGCTCCTATGTGCACTGGGATCGCAAGCTCGACGGACGGCTCGCCCAGGCGTTCTGCTCCATCCACGCGATCAAGGGCGCCGAGTTCGGCATGGGCTTCGAGGCCGCCCGCCGCCCCGGCTCCCAGGTCCACGACGAGATCCTCTTCGACAGGGACGCGGGCTTCAGCCGGCGCACCAACAGCGCCGGTGGGCTCGAGGGCGGCGTGACCAACGGCCAGCCCGTGATCGTGCGCGCCGTCATGAAGCCCATCGCGACGCTCCGGCGCCCGCTCCAGTCCGTGGACGTCGAGACGAAGGAAGTGGTGGAAGCCGTGGTGGAGCGGAGCGATGTCTGCGCGGTGCCCGCTGCGGGAGTGGTGGGCGAGGCCATGATGGCCATCACGCTCGCCCAGGCCGTCCTCGAGAAGTTCGGCGGCGACAGCCTCGAGGAGATCCGCCGGAACTACCAGGGCTACCAGGACTCCCTCAAGCGCTGGTAACCCCGCCCCGGT
>JACOVB010000186.1 GCA_016177555.1 Candidatus Rokuibacteriota bacterium | reverse complement strand
GGCGATCACGTAGCCCATCTCGGTGGACATCATGACGCCGCCCACCGAGATGATCTCGCTCATGATGACCGCCGCCACGACGGCGCCCACCATGTTCCCGAGACCGCCGAGGACGCAGATCATGAAGGTCAGCGGACCGAATGCCGCGCCGAAGTACGGGTGCACCGAGTACTGGATGATGAGCAGCGCCCCCGCCAGTCCGGCCATGGCCCCCCCCACGGCGGAGGTGACGACGTAGACCCGCTGCGGGTTGGCGCCCATGAGCCGCATGGCGTCCCGGTCCTGGGAGACGGCCCGGATGGCGGTGCCGATGAAGGTGTGCCTGAGGAAGAGGTACAGGCCGATCATCGCCAGGATCGCCACGACGAAGGCGATCAGCCGAGCGAAGGAGAGGAACATCCCGGCCACCTCGATGATGGGCAGATTCAGGCGCACCGTCCGGTGGTCGGTGGTCCAGAGAAAGGTGGCGAAGGACTGGAGGAAGAAGAGGAGCCCGCCTGTGGCCAGGAACTGGTTGATGGCGGCGCTGGTCAGGATCGGGGAGATGATCAGCAGGTGCACGGCGACACCCAGGACGGCCCCGAGTGCCACCGAGGCGAGCCCGCCGAGCCAGATCGGCCAGCCGTAGCCCGTCACCAGGAAGTAGACCAGGTACATGCACAGCATGACGAGCTCCACGTAGGCGATCCAGACGATGTCGAGGACACCGAAGATCAGGTTGAGGCCCAGCGCCAGGAGCGCCATCACCCCGCCCAGCAGGAGGCCGTTGAGCGCCGCCTCCGCGATGAAGATCGGATCGATCACGGCTCGCTCACGCTCGCGCCCTCGCTCCGCTCGGGAGGTCTCCATATCCGCTCGGCTCGCCTGCGGCTGCGCCTCGCCAATCAGATGCCCACATAGGCCTTCCTGACGAAGTCTTGCTCGGAGAGGTCGTCGGCGCGGCCTTCCATCTTGATGCGCCCCACCTCGAGGAGGTAGGCGCGGTCCACGAGCTTCAGCACCTGGCGGACGTTCTGCTCCACGACCAGGATGGTGTAGCCCTCCTCCCGCACGCGTCGGATCAGATCGAAGAGGCGCAGGACCATCACCGGCGCCAGCCCCAGGGACGGCTCGTCCAGGAGGATGATCCTGGGGCGCGACATGAGCGCCCGCCCGATGGCGAGCATCTGCTGCTCGCCGCCCGAGAGGCTCCCCGCGCGCTGCTTCTGCCGCTCCGCGAGCACCGGGAAGAGCGCGTAGACGCGCCCCAGGCTGTTGCGGTAGTCGCGGCGGGCGCTCGGGAGGAAGGCGCCCATCTTCAGGTTCTCGGCCACCGTCAGCATGGGGAAGATCCGGCGCCCCTCGGGGACGTGCGCGATCCCGTGCGCCACGATCTCGTGGGCCGGCCGGCGCACGAGCGACTGGCCGTCGAAGGTGAGATCGCCCTCGCGCGGCGGCACCAGTCCCGAGATGACGCGCATGAGCGTGGTCTTGCCGGCCCCGTTGGGCCCCACCACGGCCACGGCCTCGCCGGCCGACACGCGCAGGCTCACGCCCCACAGGGCCGTGAACTCACCGTAGCCCGCGGTGACGCCGCGCAGCTCCAGCAGGCTCATGCCAGCACGATCTTCTCGCCGAGGTAGGCCTCGATGACCTTCGGATCCTCCGCCACGTCGACCGGCCGGCCCTCGGCGATCTTCTCGCCGTGGTCGAGCACCACGACGCGATCCACCACCCGCATGAGGGTGGCCATGATGTGCTCCACCCAGACGATGGTGATCCTGAGCTCGTGACGGATCCGCCTGAGCATGTCCGCGGCGGCGGCCATCTCGCCGGGATCGAGGCCGCCGAGGATCTCGTCGGCCAGCAGCAGCGTCGGCCGCGTGGCGAGCGCCCGGGCCAGCTCGAGCTTCTTCAGCCCCGCGGCGCCCAGGAGCGCCGTGGACGCGCCGTCGTCGGTGGGCAGGCCCACCAGCGCCAGCACCTCGCGCGCGCGGCCGCGCGCCTCGCCCTCCGTGCCGCGCTCGTTGCTCCCGTAGTGGGCGGCGACGGCGACGTTCTCCAGGATCGTGAGCTTGCGGAAGGGGCGCGGGATCTGGAACGTCCGGGCGATGCCGCGGTGGCAGATCTTGTCGGGCGTGAGGGCGGAGATCTCATCGCCCCTGAACCGGATGGAGCCGGCCGTGGCCGGAAAGGCGCCCGAGATGCAGTTGAAGATGGTGGTCTTGCCCGAGCCGTTGGGGCCGATGAGACCGAGGATCTCTCCCTCGGCCACGTCGAACGACACCCGGCTCAGGGCGGTGAAGCCGCCGAACCGCTTGGTCAGGCCCGAGACGGTCAGCACGGGGCGGAGGGGGTGCCGGCGCCGGGGAAGGTTCCGCCCCCGGCGCCGGGTGGAGTTCAGTTCAGCGGGCCGCCCACGGCGAGGCGGCCGGAAGCGGCAGGATGGGCGCGGCGGTGGCGACGGTCTTGGGGTAGACGACCTCGAACTTCCCTGCCACGACCTGGAATACCACCGGGAAGGCGCGCCCGTTCTGGCCGCGCATGGGGTGCCCCTCGCCGAAGAACTTCACGCCATACCCCATCATCGTGCCGGCCTCGGGGATGTCGGTCTCCCGAGCGGCCTTGGCGAGCGCCTCAGGGCTCCACCCGCCGTGCTTCTGGATGGCCCGGGGCAGGACGTCGTTGAGCAGGATCCAGAGGTTATTGAAGCCCATGGATACGTGCGGGGCGATGGCGGCCACCGCCATGTTGGGCTCGAACTCGCCCTTGTAGCGCTTGACCATCTCGGCGGTGAGGGCGCCCACGCCGGGCTTGAGCGTCTTCGGGTCCAGGAGCTGGGAGGCCACCGGATCGACGGTATGGAAGGCCTCGATCTCGTTGCCGAAGGCCTCCTTGAGCTTGTCGAGCTGGCTGTGCCCCGCGCCGTGCCCCATGTAGGCCTTGACGCGCAGGCCCTGCTCCTTGGCCTGGCGGAGGAAGAGGGCGATGTCGGGGTTGTACCCGGTGTGGAAGAGCACGTCGACCCGGGCCGCGCGGAGCTTGGTCACCAGGGACGACAGGTCGGGGGCGCTCACGGAGTAGCCTTCCTTGAGCACCACCTGCATGCCGAGCTTCTTGGCCTCGGCCTCGTTGGAGGCCGCGACGCCGGCCCCGTAGGGGCCATCCTCGTAGATCACGGCGACGCGGAGGTCCTTGGCCGCCTTCTTGAGCTTCTCCTGCGAGTTGGCCGCGATGTACTGGACCGAGACGGCGCCGAAGAGCCCACCGTTGGGCTGAGGGCGGAACACGTACTGCAGGTTCCGGTCCTTGAAGACGGCATCCGAGATGGCCGTCGTGATCCAGAGGAACTTCTTCTGCTTGTCCACCTTCTCGGCCAGCGGCACGGCGTGGGCGCTGGAGTAGATGCCGGCCAGGATGTCCACCTTCTCGACGTTCAGCAGCCGCTCGGCCTCGTTGATGGCGACCTCCGCCTTGGACTGGCTGTCGCCGTCCACGCGGACGATCCTGTGCTTGCCGAGCACGCCGCCGCGCTCGTTCACGTAGTCGATGATCAGCTTGGCCCCGCGCCAGCAGTTGAGCGATCCGGCCGCGGAGAACGGGCCGCTCTGATCGAAGAGGACGCCGATCTTGATCGTCTGGGCCCAGGCCGGCTGCAGAGAGCCGCCCAGCAGTGCCAGGGCACCCACGAGCATGAGGGTCAGCGCGACGCGGAGAGCGATCATGGTCCGACCTCCCTCGGGCAGTGGATGCCCGCGCACGGATGACCACGGCGGCGGAAAGGTGGCCAACCTTAGCACGGGCTCCCGGAGACGGTCAACCGCCCGCCCGCTCGCGCGCGGCCGCTTGTGGGGCGGCGGCGCGGCGCCTACACTGGCGCGGATGCCCGCCTCCGCGCTCGCGCTCGTCCTCGCCGCCGCGCTCTTCCACGCGGGGTGGAACGCGCTGACCAAGCGGGCACGCGATCAGCTGGCCTTCCTCTGGTCCTCCCTGTCGCTGGCGACCGTGCTCCTCGCGCCCTTCGGGATCGCGTACCTGCCGGACGCCGGGGTGCCGGCGGCGGCGCTGCCGTACCTCGTGACGACCTCGGTCGTGCACGCCGCGTACTTCTTCGCGCTCGGGAAGGCCTATGCCACGGGGGAGCTGTCCCTCGTGTATCCGATCGCGCGGGGCCTGGGCGTGGCGCTGGTGCCGGTGGGGGCGCTCCTCGTGCTGGAAGAGCGGCTGTCGCCGCTCGGGGCGGCGGGAATCGCCCTCGTCGTGCTGGGCATCGTCACGATCACGGCCGGTCCCGCTGCGGCGGGTGGCGCGGCGAGGGTGCGCCGCCACCTCGGCGCGGGGGCGGGCTGGGCGCTGGTGACCGGCGTGACCATCGCGTCGTACTCGCTGGTGGACAAGGCGGGTGTCGCGCGGCTCCACCCCGTGCCGTACCTCGCCGTCATGGGGGTCGCCATGAGCCTGCTCCTGGCCGTGCCGGTCCTCGCGCGCCGCGGGGCCCTCCGCCGCGAGTGGCAGCTCAACTGGCGCACGATCCTGATCGCGTCCACGATGAACTTGACGAGCTATCTCCTCGTGCTCTTCGCCTTCACGCTCTCCAAGGCGGGCTACGTCGTCGCCTCACGGGAGATCTCCATCGTGCTCTCGGTGCTCATCGGCCGGCTGTGGCTCGGTGAGAGGCAGCTGGGCCGGCGGCTCGTCGGCGCCGCCGTCGTCGTGGTCGGCGTCATCTGCGTGGCGCTGGCCCGCTGATGGAACTCTCGGAATCCACTACCCGCGAGGCGCCGGGGTCCGGAGGGCGGGCCCCCTCTCCGGACCCGGTGGGCGCCGAGCCGGCGGGATCCGTCACCCGAGGCGGTGGGCGAGCACCAGCCACTCGAGGCCGCGCCGGCGCTCCACCGACTCCGCCGGCGGCCCCGCCTCGAGGATGCCGAAGTGCGGGGACAGCACGCGCTCGACCTCCGCCACCGACACGGGGAAGGGAGGCCCGTCGGTGCCCTCGCGGAGCGGATAGAAGCAGGCGAGCAGCCGGCCGCCGGGCCGCAGGATGGCGTGAATCACCCGCGCGTACTCCTCGCGGCGGGCCGGTTCGATGGCGCAGAAGCACGTGTACTCCCACACCCCGTCGAAGAGGCCTTCGCAGCCCCCCGCCAGCGTGAAGACGTCCCGCTGCTCGAGGGTGACCTCGACGCCGTCGGCCTGGGCCAGCGCCCGCGCTTCGGCGATCGCGGCGGGCGCGAAGTCGAAGCCCGAGACGCGGTAGCCCGCGCGGGCGAGGAGGCGCGCGTCGTGTCCGCGGCCGCAGCCGGGAACTGCGACGGAGGCAGGCCCGGCGCGGGCCGCCGGAAACGCGTTGCCTGCGGAGAGCCAGGAAGTCAGCGGCGGGGCGGGGTGGCCCAGCTCCCAGCCGTCGCTCCGGGAGGCGTAGAGCGCCTCCCAGAACCCCGGGGTGCTCACCGCCGGGCGATCGCTTCCCACTGGAGCCCCTCGAAATCCGCGACGACCGCAAGTGCGCCGGCGGCACGGAGTTCCTCCTCGCCGTACGCCGTCGTGACCCCGATGGCGCGCATACCCGCCAGGCGCGCCGCCTCGACGCCGACTACCGAGTCCTCGAACACCAGGCAGGCGTCCGGCGTCGCCCCGAGCCGCCGTGCGGCGAGCGCGTAGACCTCGGGATCCGGCTTGCCGCGTCGCACGTCCTCGGCGGTGACCACCACGTCGAAGTGACGCCTGAGCCCGACGGCGCCGAGCATGCGCTCGACGTCCGGCCGTGAGGCCGAGGTTCCCACGGCGCGGGGCACGCCCCGGCGCTCGAGCGACTCGACGAAGGCCGGCGCGCCGGGCACGGCGCGGAGCCCCTGGCGGGCGAGCCCCACATAGAGATCGCGCTTGCGCCGCGCGAGGCGCCACGCCTCGCTGCCGGACAGCGTCTTGCCGAGGAGCAGAGGCACCGCCTCCTCGGCGGGCCGCCCGATGGTGAGCCTCCAGAAGTCGGGCCGCGCCGGCGGCACTCCCAGCTCGGCGAGCAGGGCCTGCCAGGCGGCCCGGTGCCAGACGCCGCTGTCGATGAGGACCCCGTCCATGTCGAAGATCGCCGCGCTGTCCACTATCGCAGCCTGTACAGCGGAGCGAGCAGGTGGAACGTCTCCCGCGCGACGCGCGCGCAGTCCCCCGGCCTCCACCGTGCGGCCTCCTCGGCTGGAACGGCGCGGCCCAGGACGAGCTGCCCGTCACGCCTCCGCAGCAGCTCCTCGCCAAGGCGGGCGACCGCGTCCCCCGGCAGGTCGCTCAGGACGGCAGCGGGAGCGTCATCGTGCTCGTTCCTGAACCACGCGAGTCCCCTGGCGCGCCTCAAGACGGGCACCACCTTGGGCGCGTCCCGCTTCCACGCCGCCACCCAGCGCTTCTTCGCGGCGTGCTCGGGGCCTGCCTCGAAGAGGAAGCGCAGGGCCCCGCGCGACAGCGCGACCTTGAAGTGGCAATGCTTCTTGTATCCGCGCCGGTCCACGGCGAAGGCCACCCAGGTGTCGTCCGGCGGGTTCACGGTGCGGCGGGCGTGCCGGGCCACGTGCGCGAAGGCCTGTGCGCCGCCGACGCGCGTGACGTCCGGCAGGAGCGCACGGCCCGCCGCCTCGAGCTTCGGGCGGAGGCGCCGCCTGATGGCCTCCATGCGGGGAGCGAAGCCCTCGATCTCGAACACCTTGAAGTCCGCCGCCGTGAAGTCCGGGAACGCCATTGCGGATGTCCTCGCTCTGCTCAGTGGGCCGGGTCGAGGTGGATCGCCAGTGCCCGCGCCGGACCCGGCCCGGGGTTCCTGACATTGTGCTCGTGGCTCGCTGAACGCCAGACGGCCTGCCCTCGCTTGAGCGTATTGGTGCCCTGCCGGGTGGCCTCCGACAGCTCGCCCTCGATGACGTAGAGGATCGTCGGCCCGGGGTGCCGGTGCCAGCCGCCCTCGGCCCCGGGGTCCCAGTGATCGTCGTTGACCCGGAGGGAGACCTTGCGCGGGATCTCGCTCGTCGTCCGCGTGAGGAGCACGTCGGCCCACATCCGCGGCCCGGCCGCGGACAGCGCGCTCCCGGCGAGGAGCCCTGCGGCGGCGCCGGCCGTGAACACCGCAACGGCGCAGAGGGCGAGGCGGCGGGTCATGGGTAGGTCGCCTCCCGGTCGAGAGGGAAGATGGGCCGCCGGAGGCGCTTGAAGTCGAAGCGCTCGAGGTTCGACGAGGACAGCCCCGGAGCGTCGACCTCGATGATCTCGCTGGCGAGGGGCTCGAAGGCGGCGCGGTAGTGGATGGTGGACTTGACCACCAGGATCTTGTGCTCGAGCGGGTCCAGCCCGACGAAGCGGATCATCTCGGGGTCCAGCGTCTGCCAGCGATGGGAGATGAGGATGATCTTCACGCCGTTGACGTCGAGCACCGCGGTGGTGCCGAGCCGCCCCGGCAGCCCCCGCGCCATGGGGCCCTTGTGGACGAAGCGGCCATCCGACAGCGTCCGCACCACTCCCGTGACGCGCAGCGGGGCGCCGTGCCTGTCGTCCACCTTGCCGCCCACCTCCAGCGTCACGCTCTGGCCCACCCCGGCTCGCGCGCACTCGCGGACGGCCAGCGGATCCCAGAGGCAGGCCACGACGGCGGAGCGCGCGCCCACCCGGAGCAGCTCGCGGAGGATCTCGGTGCCGTCGCCGGCCGCGCCGCCACCGGTGTTGTCCGCCATGTCGGCGAGCACGATGGGGCGCC
Organism: Candidatus Rokuibacteriota bacterium; assembly: GCA_016177555.1. Next base: position 1,490 of record JACOVB010000186.1, on the reverse strand, counting down.
CCTCGGCACGGAGCGCCCGCTGCACCGCCTCGGGGACGGGAGCGCCGTGGTGGATGAACTCGTGGCGGTGCTCCCACGCGACGGCGGCCAGGCGGTCCGCCAGCTCTCCGGCGAGCGCCTGGTCTCCGTCGGTGACCACGTAGATCCCGAGCCCCGCGTCGGGGATGTCGGCGTGAGGGAAGCCCGCGAACACCGAGATGGAGATCACCCGGGGGTCCTTCTCCATCTCGCCGGCCAGATCGTAGAGGCGCCGCATCGGGCCGCGCGCCGTGCCCTGGTTGCCCAGCGGCGGCAAGAGCGGCGGTTTCCTGTGCGCGGCCGTGGGCCGGATACGCCCGGCAATTGCGTCGAGCAGCCGTTCCGTGGCCTCCACACCGCGCTCCGCCATGTCCACGTGTGGGTAGGTCTTGTACCCGTGGAGGAGATCGGCGCCCCTGACCATCCCCTCGGATAGATTGCCGTGCAGATCCAGCGTCACGGCGATGGGGACGTGCGGCCCCACTGCCTGGCGCACCGCCTCGATGACGTCGCCCTCGCCGTCGTCGATCCCCTCGGGCACCATGGCGCCGTGCAGATCGAGGAGCACGCCGTCCACGGCGCCCGCGGCCCGGAGATCGGCGAGCAGGCGGGTCCTGACGTGCGCGTAGATCTCGCTCGTGACGCACCCGGCGGGCGAGGCGGCGGCGGCCACCGAGGGGACGAGGCGGACGCCCCGCCGCTCGGCCGCCTCGATCATGCCGCCCAGGCAGGTGCCCGTGCCGCGGAAGGCCTCCACGACGTCGTCCCCGTAGTGGAGGCTGCGCGCCTCGAACTGGGCCCGATCGGCGGGCACGTTGCTGAACGTGTTCGTCTCGTGGGACAGCATGGCCAGGAACACTCTCAAGGCAGAGCCTCCAGGGTATGATACGCGATGGGCGACCGGGGGCGGGCCGGTGGTCCCGATCGAGTTGGCCCACGGTCAACATGCCGCCAGGCATGGCGCGGCTGGGGGCGGGGGATGGGGCGGGCCGGTGGTCCCGATCGAGTTGGCCCACGGTCAACATGCCGCCAGGCATGTTGAGGATAAAGGAGCCGCCCATGGGCGACGACGCGCAGCGCTTTCACAACATCACGACGGGCGGCATCCCGCGCCAGCTCACCGAGGGGATCCGCGCCCGCGTCTTCCCCGGCGTACACCTCATGCTCTCGGTGGTGGAGATCGAGCCGGGCTCGGCCTCGCCGGTGCATTCTCACCCCAACGAGCAGTGGGGGGTCTGCCTCGAGGGCGAGTGGATCCGCATCCAGGACGGCGTCGAGCACCACGTCAAGGCCGGAGACTTCTGGCAGACACCGCCCAACGTCCTCCACGGCGGCCGCGCCCTCCCCGGCACGCGGGCCCTCGTGCTGGACATCTTCTCGCCGCCCCGCGAGGAGTACAGGCAGGCTGGCTCCGGCTACAAGTAGTCCCATCACGCCGGGTTGCTCCGCTCGGGGGATTGTCATCTCCGCTC
>JACOVB010000173.1 GCA_016177555.1 Candidatus Rokuibacteriota bacterium | reverse complement strand
TGGCCTGTCTCAAGAGGCCCGCGGCCTCACCGAAGGCGCCGCGCTCCACCGCCTCGGCCCCCTGGGTCAGCAGGGCCCGGACGCGCGCCCCCGCCTCGCGGCGGACCGAGGGGTTCGCCGGGCCCGCGGGCGGGAGAAGCTTCTGGGAGGCGACGGGAGCTGGGACGGGCGGGGTGGCAGCCGTCACCCTCGACACCGTGTCCGGGTGCGGTCGCATGTACAAGGCCACCGCGACGGCTACCATGACCGCTAGGATAACCAAAGGCACGCCCATACGCCACTTCCGTGTGGGCGCGGGCGGTGGGGCCAGGTTCGAAATCCCACCGAGGCCTCGCGGCCGGGAGCGACCGCGGTCCATCCCGGACAGGATGTCCGCGAGCCGGCTCATTCTTCACGCCTGAATGTGGATGACATCGGGTGGCGGTTGGGCCTCTTCGAGCCTTCGGCTCTCATCGGGGCGCCCGGGTTACCGTCACGCCTGAATGTGGATGACATCGGATGGCCGTTGAGCCTCTTCGCCCCTGCGGGGCTCTCTCCTTCTCGCCTGAACGTGGAGGACTCCGGTGTGCGGTTGGGCCTCTTCGCGCAAGCGCTCATCGGGGTGCCGGGGTCACCGTGGACCGTCATCGGGGCTTGGTGTCGGTGATCGTGGGGCTGAAGCGGCCGCCGATCACGCGGGAGAGGGCCAGTGTGGTCCGGGGCCCGACGATCCCGTCGTCCCGGAGGTCCGTGGCGCGCTGGAAGCGGCGCACCGCCTGCTGGAAGCGCTCATTGTTGGTCGTGGGCACGGGCGGCGTCAGGTGCCCGAGCTTCTGCAAGCGCAGCGCGAGGGTCGCGACCACCGTCGGCGTCAGCTCCTGATTCGGATCGGCCGGCAGGAGGTCGATGTTCCTCCAGATGATCCAGGCCTGATGGTTCCAGGCGGCCTCCAGGCGGTCCAGCGCGATGTGGGTCTCCTCGCCGGTGGGCGTGGCCAGGACCGCCGTGTCCCCCTCGATGCCGCGCAGGAGGAGCGCGCGCGCGCCCTCGCTGCCGCCGGTTTCCATGAGCGCCGGCAGTGCGATGGCGCGCAGCTCGGCCAGCGTGGTCTCGGGCAGGAGCGTCGCCGAGAGCTGGTAGCTCGCGGCGATGGCCGCCAGGTCAGGGGCGCGCGCCGCGTCCACGGGCCACGCGGCGATAATGCCGTCAGACAGCTCCTCGTTGACACCCCAGAGTCTCAGGACCTGGACGAGCAGACTCTTCATCCCGTCGCGCGGCAGGGTCTCGCGCGACTGGCCGTCTCGCGGAGCGGCGCCGGGCTCACCCCGTCCGACTACCGCGGGCTGGCCGGCCGACGGCGCCGAGGCCCGCATCGGAACGGCGCCCCGCGGGCGAGTCGCCGCCCCCGGCGCATCGGCCCGCCATGGGAGGCGGAAAACCGGCGGTGACCATCCGGTCCAGTAGCCGGCGGCCGCCCCGCCGACCAGCACGGCGCCGAGCACGCCGGCCGCGATGGCAGCGCGGCCGGAGCGCCGACCGCCTCCCGCCCCGGCCGCACCGCGTCGCCTCCCGCGGCTCTCGCCCTGGAGGTTCTTGATCGCGGCCTTGACGAGCGCCGGGTTGATCTCGTGCGCCCGGGCGCTGAAGGCCGCCATGAGCGCCCGGTCGCAGACCATGTTGATCACCCGGGGAATCCCCAGGCTGTAAGCGAAGATCCTGGCCATGGCGGCGCGCGTGAACGGCAGGGCCCCGGGCAGCCCGGCGATGCGCATCCGGTGCTCCACGTAGCGGAACGTGTCCTTCCTGGACAGCGGCTTGAGGTAGCACCGGATGCCGATGCGCTGATCGAGCTGGCGCAGCTCCCGCTGCTTGAGCTTCTCCTCGAGCTCGGGCTGGCCCGACAGGACGATCTGCAACAGCTTGCGGGTGGCGGTCTCCAGCGTGGAGAGGATCCGGATCTGCTCGAGGGCGTCCACGCTCATCTGCTGGGCTTCGTCGAGGATGACGACCACGGTCTTGCCCTCGCCGCCCGCGGCGAGGAGGTGCTGGGACAGCGCCGTCATCAGCTCGCCCTTCGTGGTGCCGCGGCGCTCGATCCCCAGGTCGTCCAGGATCGTCCCGACCAGCTCGATGTCGGAAAGGTGCGGGTTGAGGACCAGCGCGCTCTGCACGTCCTTGGGCAGTTCGCGCAGGAGGGCGCGGCACAGCGTGGTCTTGCCCGTGCCCACCTCGCCGATGAGGGCCATGAGGCCCTTCTGGCTCGTGATCCCGTAGAGGAGCGTCCCCAGGATCTCGTGGTGCCCCTTGGATCGGAGCAGGAAGCGAGGGTCAGGCGTGAGGACAAACGGGGCATCCTCGAGGCTGAAGAACGCCTCGTACACCTGGGGTTACCTCTTGGCGGCGCCGTCCGGCCTCTTCAGCACGGTGGGCGTGAGAATCACCACCAGCTCTTCCGCCTCGGAGCTGGTCTCGCGCTTCTTGAAGAGCCAGCCGAGCACCGGGATATTCGACAGGAGCGGCACCCCGCGCAGCGACTTCTCGGAG
>JACOVB010000185.1 GCA_016177555.1 Candidatus Rokuibacteriota bacterium | reverse complement strand
GCTTGCGGATGAGCCGCACGGTTTCCCGGACGACCTCGAAGGGATGCTCCACCGGGTTGCGGAAGCCGGGGATGCCCCGGTGATAGCCGGACGGGTACACCATCGGCGAGATGTAGTCGAGGTGAGGCGCCATCTCCTAGATCCGCTGGCCGATGTCGGTGTCGTTCTGGTTGATGGCCGTGTAGCCGTAGACGTCCGCGGGCTGGAAAGCCCCCGTCGGCCCGAGCTCCCGCTTCGCCTTCGCCAGGAAGCCGGCGACGGTCTCGATCCTGGTGGCCTGAGTGTTGGGCTTCGAGTAGCGGGCGGCGGAGAGCCGTCCGTCGGTGGGGAAGCGCACGTAGTCGAACTGGATCTCGTCGAAGCCCTTGGCTGCCGCTTCCCTGGCGATCGCGATCAGGTAGTCCCAGACCTCCTCGCGCGTCGGGTCCACCCAGGCGAGCTTCTCGTTGTCGATCCACGGCTTGCCGGTGCGCGTGTCGATGACGGCGAGGTCGCGGCGGTGGGCGGCGAGGACATTGTCCTTGAAGGCCACGATGCGGGCGATGGTGTAGATGCCGCGCCCCTTGAGGTCGGCCAGCAGGCCATCGAAGTCCTTGATGATCACCGGCCCCTGGGCCCCCGCCTCCAGCGCCGCGGCGACGCCGGTCCGGTAGGGGATAAGCCCGCGGTCGCCCTTGACGTCGATGACGACCCCGTTCAGCTCGGTCCGGTTCGTCAGCTCCACGACGCGCTCGCGGATCCCCCTGTCGCCGACCCCGTAGTAGGTGAGGTAGGCGGCCTTCACCACCTGCGGCTTGAGCTGCACCGTGAGCTCGGCGCCCTCGAGGACGAGCCGCCGGCGCTCGTAGCCCGGGAGCTTGACGAGGACGGTATGGCCGGTCGCGAGCGGCCCGAGGGAGAAGCGTCCCTCCTCGTCGGTGCGCGTCTCGAGGTCGCCCGCCCTGACGGTGGCCCCGCGCAGCGGCGTCCCGCCGCCCGACGCCACCACCCGCCCCGCGAGGATCACGGAAGGGGCGGGGGCCGGTGCCGGCGCTGCGGCCTGTGCCTTCGCCTTCGCCGGGGCGGAGCCGGACGGCGGCTGATCCAGCTGGCCCGCCTGGAGCAGCGTCGGGGCGGAGAAGAGGAGGTAGCCGGCGAGGCTCGCGGCGGCGAAGGTCCCGAGGGCCACGGCGCCACACAGTGCCAATCGTGGACGCGGGCGCTCGGGCGAAGAGGACAGCATCGTCGGTACGCACGAGCGTACGCCCGCGCCGCGATCCGGCGAAAGGAATTTCTTCACACCCATCGTGTTCATGAAACACGGAGCGGCCGCCGCCGGTGCCCGGGCTACAATGCGGAGCATGACGACCAGATCTTCCAGCTCTTCTGACGGCCCCTACTCTTGTGACGGTGCCGTGCGCCGGGCATTCACGGTGAACGGGCTCACCCTCCGCGGGCTCGAGTGGCCGGCCCCCGGGCGACCGGCCCTCTGCTTCCTCCACGGCGGCTCGGCTCATGCGCACTGGTTCGATGCCGTGGTGCCGGCCTTCCAGGGCCGCCACCACATCCTCTCCCTCGACCAGCGCGGCCACGGGGAGAGCGAGTGGTCGGGAGGGCCCGCCTATGCCACGGAGGACTTCGCCTCGGATCTGCTGGGGGTGATGGAGGCGCTCGGCTGGGAGCGGATGGCGCTCGTCGGGCACTCCATGGGCGGCCACAACGCCATGGCCTTCGCCGCCTGGCATCCGGCCCGGCTCTCGGCCCTCTGCGTGGTGGACAGCCGCCCCGCCATTCCCTCCGACCGCCTGCACTCCATGCACCGCCGCGGCCACCGGGGCCCCCGTCGCCACGAGAGCCTGGAATCGGCGCTCCTGAGCTTCAGGCTCCTGCCGCCCGAGACCACGGCCGATCCGGCGCTGCTCGACCACCTGGGCCGGCAGGGGATTGCCGAGCGCGAGGGCCAGTTCATGTACCGGTTCGACCCGGCATGCAACGGCACCCGGCGGCCCGCGGACGCCTGGCCGCTGTTGCCGCGCATCACCGCGCCGACTCTGCTGGTGCGCGGGGAGCACTCGCCCATCCTGCCTCCGGTCATGGCGCAGGAGATGGCCGCGCGCATCCCCATGGCGCGGGTGGTGGAGATCGCCGGCGCCCACCACCACCTGGTGCTGGACGAACCGAAGGCCTTCGCCGCCGCGCTCGGCGGCTTCCTCGCCACGACGTAGTCGCGGCGGAGGGGGAGCCCGGGGACGTACCGGATTGGCTCCACCCGACCGCGCAGACCTCGGACTCGGGGTTCTTCTGCCCTCGTCCTCGACTGGATCCGCCCCGGCCGCCGCGTGCTCCTCACGCTGGGAAAGCGCATCGCTGACGTCCGAGCCCGCCTGCGCGCATGGGAGCGATTCACGCCACTTCGGCTGGGGTGGCGGGCGTCGCGGCGTCGCGCCAGGACCGGCCGCCCCCCGCGAACCCCGGCCTAGCAGGCTGCTGAAAAAGGCCCATCTGCTTCGTTGGCGCCCTCGGCCGCACGCTCAACGTACAGGAAGTACGCCTCGCGTGCGGCCGTCGGGCGCCGCCTCGCATCTGAGCCTTTTTGAGCAGCCTGCGGGTTTTTCAGCATCCTGCTAGAGGCTGGAAGGCCCGTTCGGGGTCGGCGAAGGCGAGCGTGGGCATCGTGATCGGGCGCGGGCTCCGAGCCATCCGGCAGGGGAGCGGGCGCGCGGTCAAGAAGCGGGCAGAGGGGTGGGGCGGCGGGGCCGGGGGGC
>JACOVB010000184.1 GCA_016177555.1 Candidatus Rokuibacteriota bacterium | reverse complement strand
GCCGCCCAGAACTCGAGGCTGTGGGCGAAGACCCAGTCCTGGAGGGCGCTCGGCAGGAGCGGTGGCACCCCGAAGTACCAGAAGAACATCCAGACGAGGAGCGGGACGTTCCGGAAGAACTCGACGTAGAACGTCGCCACCGCGCGCAGGGGCTTCCAGGGCGCCGTCCGGAAGGCGCCCGCAACGATGCCGAGCACCACGGCCATCAGCCAGGCCAGCACCGACAGCTCGAGGGTGAGGATCAGACCGCTGAGCAGCCATTGTCCCGACTGCCCGGTCCACAGCACCGACCAGTTGAACTGATACGTCACGGGGACGGCGGCTCCCGGCGAGGCATCAGCCGAGCACCGCGGCGAGCGGCACCGCGAAGAGGCGCGGGCCGAGCGCGGTGGCGGACGTGCCGCCGTAGGCCAGGATGGCGGCCCGGCAGCGCGGTGTCCGATCGAGGAAGGCGCGGAGCCCGGCGGTGTCGCGCTCGTCCCAGCGGCTCGACGCCTTCACCTCGACCGCCAGGCTCTCGCGCGCCGTCTCGATGACGAAGTCCACCTCGTGGCGCCCCTGCACGTGCCAGTAGGCGAGCCGCGCCTCCGGCCACCGCGCCTCGATGGTGGCGCGGATGTTCTGCGCGGCGTAGGTCTCCACCAGAGCGCCCCGGAGGGCCGAGTCGTCCAGGCGCTCCCGCACCGAGAGCCCACAGAGATGCGCCGCCAGCCCCGAGTCGCTCACGTAGAGCTTGGGCGACTTGATCAGCCGGCTTGCGCGGTTGCCCAGGAACGGCTCCAGCCGGTGGAACACGAAGGACGTCTCCATGAGCCCCAGGTGGCGCCCCGCCGTCGCGCTGCCGAGCTTCGCGTCACGCGCCAGCTCCGAGAGCTTGAGGACCTGGGCCGTCCGGAGCGCGGCCAGGCGCAGGAGCTGGCGGAAGGACACGAGATCGGCGACAGGGGCGAGCTCGCGCACGTCCCGCTCCAGGTACGTCTGCTCGTACCCCCTGAACCAGAGATCGGCATCTCGCGCCCGATCCAGGCACACGGCCGGCATGCCCCCGCGGAGGACGTCCGCGTCGCCGAGCGGCGAGAACGTCTGCCCTCGGGGCAGGCGCTGCGTCTCGAAGAAGCGCTTCAGGAACGGCTCCGCGCGCAGCTCCCCCGCGGCCTCGCGCGGGGTGAACGGCCAGAGCGTCAGGTACACTGCCCTCCCGGCCAGGCTCTCGGTGATGCTCCGGAGCAGCGCGAAATTCGCCGAGCCGGACAGCAGGAAGCGCCCCGGACGGCGATCGCGGTCCACTTCCAGCTTGATCGCCGTCAACAGCTCCGGGCATTTCTGCGCCTCGTCGATCGTCAGGGGCGGCCCACCGCGCACGAAGGCCGCCGGGTCCCGCCGGGCAGCCTCGAGCTGCGCGAACTCGTCGAGGCTCAGGTAGAGGCGCCCGCCGAGCCCGGGCTCGTGCTGCAGGAAGGTGCTCTTGCCGGCCTGCCGGAGGCCGGTGACCACCACCACCGGCATCTCCGCCAGCGCCGCGCGTACGGCCGCTCCCAGCTCGCGCCGACGGTAGCCTGTCACGATACTTCAGATCATAGCGTCAAAATGACACTACAACAAGTCTCACCATGACAGCCCTCGGACTGGCGGGACGCGGCGGCGGGGCCGGGGCTACCCTCCGAGATCCGTGGAGTGGGCAGCTCGTAGTCTCGGGGGGTAGCCCCGGCGCCGCTGCTTCGGCAGCACCGGCGTCTACTTGGGCACCACCTGGTAGAGCATGAAGGAGCGGACCGCCGCGCTCATCGGATACGGCAGCTCGCCCCTGGGCCCGAACCACTTGTCGTAGAGCTCGAAGAACTTGCCCGACTCGATGCCCTCGAAGAGGCTGTTGTTGACGGCGGCCCGGAAGTCGGCATCGCCCTTCCGCATGGCCATGCCATACGGCTCGTAGGAGTAGAAGTCGCCGACGATCTCCCAGTCGGCAGGGTTCTGCGCCTTGACCTTGAGCCCGGCCAGCTGGATGCCGTCGTTCGTGAAGGCGTCCACCTGCCCCTGCACGAGCGCCTGGAAGGCCGCCGGCTGGTCCGGGAACTCGCGGAGCTGGCCCGTCGGCACGCGCTCGCGCATGATCCTCGCGTTCGTGGAGCCCTGCTGGGCGGCGATGCGCTTGCCGCCGATGTCGCCGATGCCCTTGATGGGGCTTCCCTTCTTGACGAGGAACTGGGCCCCTGTCACGAAGAACGTGATGGAGAAGTCCACGCTGTCCCGCCGCGTCCGCGTGTCCGTCATGGTGCCCGCGATGAGGTCCACCGCGTTGGAGGAGAGCAGCGGGATGCGGGTTGGCGGGGTCGACTCCTTCTTCACGAGCTTCACGGGCTTGCCGAGCTTCTTCGAGATGGACGGGACGATGAGCTGGTCCACCAGGTCGATGGAGAACCCGACCCACTCATTCCTGCTGTT
>JACOVB010000183.1 GCA_016177555.1 Candidatus Rokuibacteriota bacterium | reverse complement strand
GGTGAGCACATGGCGAAAGGCACGAGCATGAAGAAGGAAAAGAAGAAGCCGAAGAAGGAGAAGAAGTAAAGCCGGGTGAGCCGCTCGCTTCTCCTCAGCTGTGAGGCGGTCAGCAAGGCCTACGGGACCCGATCGCTCTTCGACGAGCTGTCGTTCGGGCTCTTCGAAGGAGACCGCGCGGGGCTCGTGGGCCCCAATGGCTCCGGCAAGTCCACCCTCCTCAAGATCCTGGCGGGCCTCGAGACGCCCGACCGCGGCACCCGCTCCGTCCGCGGCGGCGTCCGCGTCGGATATGTCCCCCAGGACCCGGCCCTTCCGCCCGGCGGCACGGTCGAGGATGCCATCGCCGCGGCGCTCGCCGCGGTGGACGCGGACGAACGGCCCGGCCGCATCGCACTCGCGCTGGGCCTTGCCGGCTTCCCTGATGGGCGCGCCGAGGTCAACACGCTGTCCGGCGGCTCCCAGAAGCGCCTGGCCATCGCCCGCGCGCTGGTGGCCAAGCCCGAGATCCTGCTGATGGACGAGCCCACCAACCACCTCGACGTGGACGGGATCCTCTGGCTGGAGGCCGTCTTGATGGAGCAGGCGCGCGCCGTGCTCGTCGTCAGCCACGACCGCTACTTCCTCGAGCACGTGGCCACGCGCATGCTGGAGCTCAACCGCGCCTATCCGGACGGCCTCTTCGCCACCGACGGGCGGTACAGCGACTTCCTCGCCCGCCGCGACGACTTCCTGCGCGGACAGGCCGCCTACGAGGCGTCGCTGGCCAACACCGTCCGGCGCGAGATCGAATGGCTGCGCCGCGGCGCCAAGGCGCGCGCCACCAAGGCCAAGGGGCGCATCAAGGAAGCGGGCCGGCTCATCGAGGAGCTGCAGGGCGCCCGAGCGCGCGGCGCCACCGGCACCGCGGGGATCGACTTCACCGCCTCGCCGCGCCGGACACGCAAGCTCCTCGTCGCGCGCGGCGTCACGAAGTCGCTCGGCGGCCGCCGGCTCATCAGCGGCCTCGACCTCACGATCACCCCCGGCACGCGACTCGGCCTCATGGGGCCGAACGGCAGCGGCAAGACGACGCTGCTGAACCTGCTCGCGGGCACGCTCGCGCCGGACGCCGGCGACATCGACCGTGCCGAGGGCTTGCGCCTGTTGCGCTTCGACCAGCACCGCATCCGCCTCGACCCCGACCAATCGCTGCGCCGCGCGCTGGCGCCCGACGGCGACGCGGTCAGCTTCCAGGGCCGGAGCGTCCACGTCGCCTCGTGGGCCAAGCGTTTCCTGTTCCGGCCCGAGCAGCTCGAGGTGGCCGTCGGCCGCCTGTCGGGCGGCGAGCAGGCCCGGATCCTCATCGCGCAGCTGATGCGCGAGCCCGCCGACCTGCTGATCCTCGACGAACCGACGAACGACCTCGACATCCCGACGCTGGAGGTTCTCGAAGACAGCCTTGCCGAATTCCAAGGCGGGCTCGTGCTCGTCACCCACGACCGGCTCATGCTCGACCGCGTGTCCACCGTGATCCTGGCACTCGACGGCGAGGGCGGCGTGGAAAGGTTTGCCGACTGCGCCCAGTGGGCAGAAGCCCGGACCCGGCGCGCCCCGGCCCCGCGCCAGGCAACCGGCGTGATGCCCTCCCGCGAGCGCCCGCGGACCAAGCGCCTCGGATACCTCGAGCAGCGCGAGTGGGACGGCATGGAACGCGCGATCGTGGAGGCGGAAACCGCGGCGGAGGTGTGCCGGCGGGCCGCGGAGGACCCGGGCGTCGCGTCCGACCCGACGGCGCTCCAGGCCCGGTACGGGGCGCTCGACGCGGCGCGCGCCGAGGTGGCCCGGCTCTACGCCCGCTGGGCTGAGCTGGAAGCCAGGCAGGCCTGAGTTGCCCCCGCCACACCCCGCTCGAGACACCTCCGCGTCATCGCCTGGCTCCGTCGCGCACCCGCCGCCGGGCAGCGGCGATCTCCCCCTGGACGGCGTCCAGGCCGGGGAAGGGCCGGCGGGCTTTGCGGTACTATCATCCCGGGCGCAGAGAAAGGAGGCCGCCATGGCCACAGACGCGACCTACACGCTCGAGCAGTTCCTCGCCGACACTCGCGCCACCATCCGGGCGAAGGGCGTCCCCGCGGGACTCGCCGAGATCCGCGACCACCTCGAGAAGCTCCTCCACAACCCCGAGCTCCTGACGAAGCACCTCGGTGATCCGGTGCCGCACACCGAGCGCACCACGATCGGCCACGACCCGGAGACGGACGTCCACGTGCTCGTCCACGGGCGGAAGAAGGCGGGCACCTCCTCGGTGCACGACCACGGCCCGTGCTGGGTGGTCTACGGCAACTACAAGAACCCCACCCGGATGCGCCGCTGGCGCCGGCTCGACGACGGCAGCACGCCAGGCCACGCCGAGCTGACGCTGCAGCGCGAGTTCCTGAACGAGCCCGGCCAGGCGGCCGTGTTCGCCGTCGGCGACATCCACTCCATCGAGTTCGGCGACGACACCTTCTTCCTCCGGGTGACCGGCGGCGACGTCGAGACCAAGGAAACCCTCCGCTTCAACGTCGAGCAGAACACCGTCGAGGTCGCCAACCGCGCCCAGGGCCAGCGGTAACGCGACCGCTACGGCTGGCCCCGGTCG
>JACOVB010000182.1 GCA_016177555.1 Candidatus Rokuibacteriota bacterium | reverse complement strand
GTCGAGCGCGCGCGTGCCCGCCACGATCCCCCGCTGGTACTCGCCGAGGCGCGGTGCGATGAAGGCGGCGGCGTTGTGGGCATGGGCGGCGTCCATCGGGCGTTCGGCGCCCTCGAGCCTCGCCGCCTCGCGCGCGTAGAAGGCGAGCGCCTCGCGCCCCTGGCCGCGCTGCACCGCGCCGAGCGCCTCGGGCGGCCGCAGGCCGAATCGCTTCTGCTCCCCGGGCGCGCTGGCCGGAGACGGCGCTGGCGCCGAGATCGGAGCGGATCCGGGCGGCGGCACCGGCGCGGGCCCGGGTGTCGGGGCTGCCGCGGGCGCGCAGCCACCGACTGCCAGGACCAGCGAGAGGCCCCAGCCCGCGACCCCGACCCGCGCGCGCTGCGCCGTCACTGTCCCCTGAAGCGGGGCTCGCGCTTCTCGAGGAACGCCTGGATGGCCTCGACCGTGTCCTGGGTGGCGAGGTTCACGCTCTGGGCCATGCCCTCGGCCTCGAGCGCCTCGTCCAGCGTCACCGAGAAGGCGTTGGTGAGCAGGCGCTTGGTCATGCTCAGCGCGATGGGGGGGCCTGCGGCCAGGCGGTCGGCCCAGCCGCGGACAAAGGCGTCCAGCTCGGCGGCGGGCACCACACGGTTGACCAGCCCCATCCCGGCCGCCTCCTCGGCCGAGACGATGTCGGCGAAGAAGGCCAGCTCCTTGGCCCGGTGCAGGCCGATGAGGCGCGGGAGCAGCCATGTCCCGCCCACATCCACGCTGAGTCCGCGCCGGCTGAAGATCTCCGAGAAGCGCGCCGTGTCCGAGGCCACGATGAGGTCGCAGCCGAGCGCCAGGTTGCACCCGCCGCCCGCCGCCACGCCGTTGACCTTGGCGATGACCGGCTTCGGGATCCGGTGGAGCGCGAGCGTCACGTCGGCCACGTGCCGCATGGCCGCCAGCGCATGGCCGCCGCGCGGCGGGCCCGCCGACAGATCGGCACCCGAGCAGAAGGCATCACCGGCTCCGGTGATGACGAGCACCCGGTCGGTGTCGCTGCCGGCCACCTCGGTGAAGACGGCGAGCAGCTCGCGCCACATCGTCCCGTTCATGGCGTTCTTCTTCTCGGGGCGGTTCAACGTGAGGGTGACGACTCCGTTGGGGGCGCGGTCCAGGAGCAGGGTCTCCATGGGGCTCCTTTCCGTTTGACCGGTCTCGGCTGCGCCGGTAGCATACCCGCCTGGGCAGCGGCAGGACAAGGGCAGCGCGCAGGCAGGCGGAATGGAGGAAGCGGAGGCGGCGCATGGCAGTGACCGGGCTTGACAAGGAGATCCATTCCATGGCGAAGCGACGATACACGGTGGGCATCGTCGGGCTCGGCTTCGGCCGCGCCCATATCCCGGCCTTCCAGTCGCAGGGTTGCGACGTGGTCGCCGTCTGCCAGCGCGACGCGGCGAAGGCCCGCGAGGTGGCGCACCGCTACGGCGTGCCCCGCACGTTCGAGCGCTGGGAGCAGATGCTGGAGCAGGCGCGCCCCGACATCGTGGTCATCGCCGCCCCGCCGGCAGTCCACCACGTGATCGCCGTCGAGGCGCTGTCCGTGGGCGCGCACGTGCTGTGCGAGAAACCGCTGGCGATGAATGCCGGCGAGGCGCGCGCCATGATCGAGGCGGCCTCCCGCGCCGGGCGCGTCGCCATGACGTGCTTCAACTGGCGCTTCCCCGCGGCGATGCAGCGGCTGCACGCCATGGTGGACGCGGGCTTCCTCGGACGGCTCTTCCACGTGAGCGCGCGCTACATGGTCCCGCGCTGGGCCGACGAGACGGCGCAGCCCACGTGGCGCATGGACCGGGCGCACGCCGGGCACGGGGCCATGGGCGATCTCGGCGTCCATCTGGTGGATCTCATCCGCTGGAACTTCGGCGAGCCGGTGCGCGTCTCGGCCAGCGCGGGCATGGCCTATCCCACGCGCACCGTGCCCGGCGGAGAGAAGCCGGCCGACACCGAGGACTTCTGCACGGTGATGGCCGAGCTCGCCTCGGGGGCGCAGGCGACCTTGCAGGTGAGCCGGGCGGCGCGCGCCGCCAACGAGCACACCCTCGAGGCTTACGGCAGTCTCGGCGCGCTCCGCTACCGGCTCGCGCGCGAGGGCGGGCGCTGGTACCGCGGCGAGCTCCAGGCCGATTCGGGGACGAGCGGGTTCGCGCCCGTGAAGGTGCCGGTGGGGCTCCCGCGCTCGGCGGGCGAGGGCGATCCGATCGAGGTCACGGGCAAGGCCACCATCGGCCCGCTCGTGAAGCGTTTTCTCGCGGCCATCCGGAAAGGGCAGAGCCCGTCGCCCTCGTTCGAGGACGGCATGCGGGCCCAGGCGGTGCTCGACGCGGTGGCGGCCTCCGCGGGCCGTGGCGGCTGGGTGAGCGTGGAGGGCGCTCCCCGCTGAGGGCGACCCGGGGCGCCGGCGCCCTCAGGCGGGGTCGCTGAAGCGCGGCGGGCGCTTCTCCACGTTGGCGAGGACGGCTTCGATCTGGTTCGGGGAGCGGATCAGCGAGAGCTGGATCGCCTCCTCGAGCCGCAGGCCCTCTTCCAGGCCCACGAGCCCCGCGCGGTCGAGCAGCCGCTTGGCGGCGCGAACCGCGTCCGGCGAGCGGCCCGCGATCTCCCGGGCCAGCCCGAGCGCCGCCTCGCGCGGGCTGTCGCTGACATGCGTCGCGAGCCCCAGCGCCACCGCCTCGGTGCCCGACACGATCCGCCCGGTGAAGGTCAGCTCCTTGGCGACATCCAGCCGCGTGAGGCGACGCAGGGTCTGGCTGCCTGTCATGTCGGGGATGAGCCCCCACTTGACCTCCATCACCGAGAGCTGCGCGTCCGGCGTCACGAAGCGGATGTCGGCGCCCAGCGCGATCTGCAGCCCGCCGCCGAAGGCCACGCCGTGCATGGCGGCGATCACCGGAACGGGCAAGTCCATCCACACCGACGCCGCCTGCTGGGCGTAGTTGGCGGCGCCCCCCGGCTCGCGCCGGAGGAGCCTGCGCGCCCCGTCGCCGCCCTCGGCCAGCGCCGCGAAGCTCGCGAAGTCGAGCCCCGCCGAGAACGCGCGCCCCTCGCCGGAGAGCACCACGGCGCGGAGCGATTTCTCCGTCGCCAAGGCGCGCCCCGTCTCCACCAGCCCCTCGAGCATGGCGAGGTCCAGCGCGTTCATCTTGTCGGGGCGGTTGAGCCGCACATCCGCCACGCCGTCCTGCGTCGAGACGATCACCCGGGTTGTCATGGGCGAGATGATGGCATCGCGGGCATCGCCAAGGCAAGCACGCCGTGGGTGACCTGCGGAAGTTGGGCTAGTCCTCGACAAGCACGGTGATCGCGGCACACGCAATCAGCGTGTCGGCGCCTGGGACGCGGAGGCCGCCCTCGACAGCGCAGACCGTGACTTCGCCGAGGGGAAGCTCCCGCTGCACCTGCTGGACGTCGACGGAGTCGGGATTGGGCACGCCGACCGTCACGTCGATGAGGATGCGACCGGCGCCTTCGAGGTACGTGCGCAGGAGCGGAAGGCTCGAATGCCGGATGGCATCCGAGACGGCCCGGCATGCGGCCTTCGTGCTGTCTCGCCCGTGGACGTCCACACCCATCCCGAACTCGTGCACCAACGCCTTTGCG
>JACOVB010000181.1 GCA_016177555.1 Candidatus Rokuibacteriota bacterium | reverse complement strand
GCCGGCAAGGGCACCCGCGCCGTCGCCTCCTATGACGAGGACACGACCTCCATGGGCGTGGAGGCAGCTCGCGAGGCGCTCCGGGGAGCACCCGCGCCGCGGCCGGCGGCGCTCTACTTCGCCACCGCCGCCCCGGGCTATCTCGACAAGACCAATGCCACCGCCATCCACGCGGCGCTCGACCTCGATCCGGCGACCGCCGCCTTCGACATGCTGGGCTCGGTGCGCTCGGGCACCGGCGCCCTGCGCGCGGCGGTGGATGCCGGCCGGCCGACGCTCGCGGTGCTCTCCGACATCCGCACGGGGCTTCCCGGGGGCGCCGACGAGCGCGAGGGTGGAGACGCTGCGGTGGCCTTCCTCTGCGCCGAGGACAGCGCCGAGGCGCCTGTGCTGGCCGAGCCCATCGCCTGGGCCCACTCGACCGCCGAGTTCCTCGATCGGTGGCGGCAACCGGGCGCGGCGACCTCCCGCCAGTGGGAGGAGCGCTTCGGCGAGCACGCCTATGCGCCGCTGGGCGAGGCCGCCGTGACCGCGGCGCTGAAGCAGGCCGGTATCACGGCCCAGGCGCTCGACCGGCTCATCGTCGCCGGGCCCCATGCCCGAGCCTGCAAGCGGGTCGCCGCATCGGTGGGTGCCCCGCCCGCGGCGGTGGCTGACGACCTCGGCGCGGTGATCGGCAATACCGGGACGGCGCATGCGGGGCTGCTCCTCGCGGATACCCTCGATCGGGCGGCGCCGGATCAACTGATCGCGGTCGTCTCGCTGGCCGACGGCTGCGACGTGACGATCTGGCGGACCTCCGCCGCCTGCGCCTCGCCGCGCGCGAACGGGACGGTGGCCCGGCAGATCGCCGGCGGCGCCAGCGTCCCCTACGCGGCCTTCCTCACCTGGCGCGGCTTCCTCGACCGCGAGCCTCCGCGACGGCCCGACCCCGAGCGCCCCGCGGCACCGCCGGCCTTCCGTCGAGAGGCGTGGAAGTTCGCGTTCACGGGCAGCCGCTGCCAGGCCTGCGGCGCCCGGCACGTCCCGCCCCAGCGCGTCTGCCTCAAGTGCCACGCCGTGGACAGGATGGCGCCCGAGCGGCTCAGCGACGTCCCGGCCGTGATCGCGACGTTCACGGTGGACCGGCTGGCCTACTCGCTCTCGCCGCCCGTCGTCGCCGCGGTGATCGACTTCGAGGGCGGGGGGCGCTTCCAGTGCGAGCTCACCGACGTGGACCCGGCCGCGGTCGCCATCGGCGCCCGCGTGGAGATGACGTTCCGGCGGCTCTTCACGGCCGGCGGCGTCCACAACTACTTCTGGAAGGCGCGTCCACTCCGCGCCAGCAGCAGCTGAGACCGCGCGAAGAGAATCAAGCAACGCGAACATCCGGCGGGGGCGGGCGTGGCGACAGCCCGGGTGCCCGCCCCAGGTGAAGGAGCTCTGACCATGGCGAGCAACGGCATCCGCGACCGCGTGGCGATCATCGGCATGGGCTGCACGCCCTTCGGCGAGCACTGGGACAAGAGCGTGGACGATCTCCTGGTGGACGCCGCCACGGAGGCGCTCAACTCGGCCGGGGTCCCCATCGACGCCGTCGACGCCTTCTGGCTCGGCACGCTCTTCTCCGGCCAGAGCGGGCTCACGCTCTCCCGTCCGCTCAAGATCGACTACAAGCCGGTGAGCCGCGTCGAGAACTTCTGCGCCACCGGCTCCGAGGCCTTCCGCAACGCCTGCTACGCCGTGGCCTCGGGCGCCTATGACATGGCCATGGCCATCGGCGTCGAGAAGCTGAAGGACTCGGGCTTCTCCGGGCTGCCCGGGCTCGCCGCGCCCGCCGACGGCACCCAGGCCGCCATCACCGCCCCGGCCATGTTCAGCCTGCTGGCGCCGGCCTACTGCAAGAAGTACGGCCTCGACGAGGCGCTGCTCAAGGACGTGATGACCCGCATCGCCTGGAAGAACCACAAGAACGGCGCGCTCAACCCGCGGGCCCAGTTCAGGAAAGAGGTCGCCAGGGAGGTCATCGCCTGTTCGCCCCTCGTCGCGGGGCCGCTGGGCATCTTCGACTGCTCGGGCGTGAGCGACGGCTCGGCGGCGGCGGTCATCGTCCGGGCCGAGGATGCCCACACGTACACCGACACACCCCTCTTCGTGAAGGCGCTGTCCTTCATCGCGGGCCCCGCCGCCGGGCCCATCGATCCCGATTACGACTACACCACCTTCCCCGAGGTGGTGGCCTCCGCCGCCGACGCCTACCGCCAGGCGGGCGTCAAGGACCCGCGCGCCGAGCTGGCCATGGCCGAGGTCCACGACTGCTTCACGCCCACCGAGCTGATCCTCATGGAGGATCTCGGCTTCGCGCCGCGCGGGACCGCCTGGAAGGAAGTGCTCGCCGGCACCTTCGACCTCGACGGCGAGCTGGCCGTGAACCCCGACGGCGGGCTCAAGTCCTTCGGCCATCCCATCGGCGCCTCCGGCCTGCGCATGCTCTTCGAGGCCTGGCTGCAGCTCCGCGGCGAGGCCGGCCCGCGCCAGATCCCGAGCGTCGCCCGCGGC
>JACOVB010000180.1 GCA_016177555.1 Candidatus Rokuibacteriota bacterium | reverse complement strand
TCCCGGACGGGGCGCCGGAGCGCTACGCCCTCTATCTCCTGAACGACATCATCGGGGGCAGCATGTCGTCCCGGTTGTTCCAGGAAGTCCGCGAGCGCCAGGCCCTCGTCTACTCCGTGCACTCCGGGACGCAGGCGTTCCACGACGCCGGAGTCCTCTACGTCTACGCGGGCACCGACGCGCCCAACTTCGGCAAGGTGATCGAGGCGCTCATGAAGGAGCTGCGCGCGATCAAGAAGGACGGGGTCACGGCCGAGGAGCTCCGCCGCGCCAAGGATCACCTCAAGGGCAACCTCATCCTGTCGCTGGAGTCGACCTCGAGCCGCATGAACCGCCTGGCGAAGCAGGAGCTCCGCTTCGGCTCCTTCCTGTCGGTGGACGAGATGCTCGCCGCCATCGACGCCGTCCGGCTCGAGGAGATCGAGGCTCTCATCCACCGGGTGCTCGACGACGAGCAGCTTTGCCTGCTGGCCCTCGGGCCCGTGGATCGGCACAGCCTCCCCCGCGACCTCACCCTCCGGTAGGATGATCGAGCGCTACAGCCGCCCCGAGATGGCGGGCCTCTGGACCCAGGAGGCGAAGTACGGGGCCTGGCTGCGCGTCGAGCTGGCCGTGTGCGAGGCCTACGGGCGGCGGGGGCTCATCCCGCCCGAGGCGCTGGGGCGGATCAAGGCGCGAGCCACGGTCAACCCCCAGCGAATCGACGAGATCGAAGTGACGACGCGTCACGACATCATCGCGTTCCTCACCAACCTGGAAGAGGCCATCGGCGCCGACTCCCGCTACGTTCACCTCGGCCTCACCTCCTCCGACGTGGTGGACACGGCCCAGGCGCTCCAGCTCCAGCAGGCGTGCGAGCTCCTGCTGGCGGGGCTCGAGCGTTTCCGTCGCGCCGCCGGGGGGCTCGCGGTGCGGCACAAGGACACCCTCTGCGTGGGCCGCACCCACGGGATCCACGCCGAGCCCATGATCTTCGGGCTCAAGCCGGCGGGGTGGCACGCCGAGGCCGGGCGGAACCTGGAGCGGCTGCGCCGCGCCCGGGAGGCCGTGCGGGTGGGCAAGATCTCGGGCGCCGTCGGAACCTTCGCCCACGTCGCTCCCGACGTGGAAGAGGAGGTCTGCCAGCTCCTCGGGCTCGAGCCGGCGCCGATCTCCACCCAGGTGCTTCAGCGCGACCGCCACGCCGAGCTCTGCGCGACCCTGGCGATCATCGCCGCCTCCCTCGAGAAGGTGGCGCTCGAGATCCGGTCGCTCCAGCGCACCGAGGTGCTCGAGGCGGAGGAGCCGTTCAGCGAGGGGCAGAAGGGCTCGAGTGCCATGCCCCACAAGCGCAACCCGGTGTCCTGCGAGCAGGTGTGCGGCCTGGCGCGGCTGGTCCGGGCCAACGCGCACGCGGCGCTGGAGAACGTGGCGCTCTGGCACGAGCGGGACATCAGCCACTCGTCCGTGGAGCGGGTGATCCTGCCGGACTCCACGCTCCTGGTGGACTACATGCTGCACCAGATGACGCGCGTCATCGAGGGGCTGCGGGTGTCGCCCGCGCAGATGCGCGAGAACATGGAGCGGAGCTACGGCCTCATGTTCTCCCAGCGGGTGCTCCTCTTGCTGACGGACAAGGGGCTGCCGCGCCAGCGGGCCTACGAGATGGTCCAGCGCAACGCGATGCGCGCGTGGCAGGAGCGCACCGCCTTCCGTGACCTGCTCGCGGCCGATGGGGAGGTCATGGCGCGGCTCAGCCCGGCAGACCTCGACGCCTGCTTCGACGCCGCCTGGTACGTGAGGAACGTGGACGCCATCTACAAGCGCCTGGGGCTTGGGTGAGAGGCCACTCACCATGGAGAAGCGCGCGCAGATCGAGGGGGCCCGGACAATCGGGGGAGCCGCATGAAGGCGAGGGTGCTCGTGCGGCTCAAGCCGGGGATCCTGGACGTCCAGGGCGCCTCCGTGAAGCGGGCCCTGGCCGGGCTCGGTTTCACCGAGGTACGTGATATCCGGATCGGGAAGGTGATCGAGCTGGAACTGGACGGGCTGGATGCCGCGGCGGCGCGGCAGCGGATCGACGAGATGTGCGCCCGGCTCCTGGCCAACCCCATCATCGAGGACTTCACGGTGGAGAGCCTGCCCGGGAGCTGATGTCGGACCGTTCGGCCTTGCCAGAACGGGGGGCGCGGGCTAGACTGAACGTGTCGCGACAAAAGGAGGAGCCTCTAGCCCCATGAAATTCGGCGTGGTCGTGTTCCCCGGGACCTGGAGCGATTGCGACTTCCACTACGTCATCAGCGAGGTGCTCCACCAGCCGGTCAGCTACGTCTGGCACCGGGAGACGAACCTGGCCGATTTCGACTGCCTGGTGCTCCCGGGCGGGTTCTCCTACGGCGACTACCTCCGCGCCGGCGCCGTGGCTGGCCGGTCGCCCGTGGTCGAGGCGCTCCCGGATTTCGTCGCCCGGGGCGGTGTCGTGCTCGGCTCCTGCAACGGCTTTCAGATCCTCTGCGAGGCCAAGCTCCTTCCCGGCGCGCTGATGCGCAACGAGTGTCTGCAGTATCGCTGCCAGTCCACCTACCTGAGAGTCGAGAATGCGGAGACCCCGTTCACGCGCGCCCTCAGGCCGGGGCAGGTTCTCCGGATGCCCATCTCTCACGGTGAGGGGAAATTCTACGCCGACTGGGAGACGCTCCGGGCCCTCAAGGACAAGAACCAGATCGTGTTCCGGTACTGCACGGAGGATGGGCGGCTCGCGAAGGAGGCCAATCCGAACGGCTCGCTGGACCACATCGCGGGCCTGGTGAACGAGGACGGCACCGTGCTGGGCATGATGCCCCACCCGGAGCGGGCTGCCGAGAACGCCATGGGGGGCACGGACGGCCTGCTCATCTTCCACTCGCTCCTCGGCAGCCTCGTCGAGGACGGCAGCTTCCTCAAGCGGTAAGAGACACGGCGATGGAGTGGGGCCGGGGTGCCCGGGGTCGAGCCTAAGGTCACGCAGGAGCTCGCTCTCACCCACGGCCTCACGGCCGAGGAATACGATCGCATCATCCGGCGCATCGGCCGGGAGCCCACCTTCACCGAGCTCGGCCTCTTCTCCGCGCTCTGGTCCGAGCACTGCGCCTACAAGCACTCGCGGATTTTTCTCCGCGGGCTGCCCAGCCAGGCGCCCCACGTACTCCAGGGGCCCGGGGAGAACGCGGGCATCGTGGACCTGGGCGGCGATCTCGCGCTGGCGTTCAAGATCGAGAGCCACAACCACCCCTCCTTCATCGAGCCCTTCCAGGGCGCGGCCACGGGCGTGGGCGGCATCCTCCGAGACATCTTCACCATGGGCGCCCGCCCCATCGCGATCCTGGATTCCCTGCGGTTCGGCGCCCCGGAAGACCCGAGAACCCGCCGGCTGATCGACGGCGTCGTCTCCGGCATCAGCTGGTACGGCAACTGCTTCGGGGTCCCGAACCTGGGCGGCGAGGTGAACTTCGGGCCGGAGTACGCGGGCAACCCGCTGGTGAACGCCATGGCCGTGGGCCTCGTGCGGAAGGACGGCATCCTGCGCGCGCGCGCGGAGGGACCCGGCAACCCGGTGCTCTACGTGGGGGCGAAGACCGGGCGCGACGGCATCCACGGCGCCACCATGGCCTCGGCCACCTTCGACGAGGGGGCGGAGGAGCGGCGACCGACGGTGCAGGTGGGAGACCCCTTCACGGAGAAGCTACTCCTCGAGGCGTGCCTCGAGGCGATGCAGACAGGGGCCATCGTCGGCATCCAGGACATGGGCGCCGCCGGACTCGCCTGCGCCTGCTCGGAGATGCCGGCCCGCGCCGGCACGGGGATGGAGGTGGAGCTGTCCCGCGTGCCGCAGCGCGAGCCGGGCATGACGCCCTACGAGATCATGCTCTCCGAGTCCCAGGAGCGCATGCTTCTGGTGGCGGCGCGCGGGCGTGAAGGCGAGGTCCGGCGCGTTTTCGCCAAGTGGGAGCTCGACGCGGTCGAGATCGGCACCGTGACCGACGACGGGGTGCTCCGTGCGCGCATGCACGGCGAGGTCGTGGCCGAGGTGCCCGTCAGGGCGCTGGCCGACGAGGCGCCGATCTACGAGAAGCCGACCGTTCGTCCCGGCTGGCAGGACGCGCTGGAGGCCTTCGATCCCCTCACGCTCCCCGACGCGGCTGACCCGGGGCGGGCGCTGCTGGCTCTGATGAGCTCGCCCACGATTGCCTCGAAGGAGTGGGTGTACCGGCAGTATGACCAGCAGGTCGGCATCAACACGCTCGTCCTCCCCGGGTCGGACGCCGGGGTTCTCCGCATCAAGGGGACTCCCAGGGCCGTTGCGCTCACCACCGACTGCAACGCGCGTTTCGTCTATCTGGATCCGCGCCGTGGCGCGGCCATGGCCGTGGCCGAGGCGGCACGCAACCTGGCCGTGAGCGGGGCGCGGCCACTGGGGCTTACCGACTGCCTCAACTTCGGCTCGCCGGAGCGTCCCGAGATCCTGTGGCAGTTCAAGGAGGCCGTGGCCGGCATCGCCGAGGCGTGCCGCGCGCTGGAAATCCCGGTGGTGGGCGGCAACGTGTCCTTCTACAATGAAACGCTGGGGCAGGCGATTCTGCCGACCCCGGTGATCGGCATGGCCGGGCTGATCGAGGACGCGGAGTGCCGCTGCACCCAGTGGTTCAAGGAGCCCGGGGACCGGGTGGCCCTCCTCGGGCCCGATGCCGTGAGCCTCGGAGGATCGGAGTACCTCTGGACGCTTCATCGCAGGCTCGCGGGCCGGCTGGCTCCGCTGGATCTGGACCTCGAGCGGACCGCGCAGGAGGCGTGCCGCGCGGCCATCGAGGCGGGCCTGGTGCGCTCGGCGCACGACTGCTCCGAGGGGGGCCTGACCGTGGCCGTGGCCGAGGCGTGCGTCAGCGGGCCGGCGACCATCGGCGCCCAGATCGGCCTGCCGGCGGCCCCACGGCCGGACCTGGCACTGTTCGGAGAGGGCCCGTCGCGCATTGTCGTGTCCGTTCCTGCCGATGCGAGGCGGGCATTCGAGGCGCTGATGGCGGAGTTCGTCATCCCGTGGCGCTGGATCGGGGTGGTCGGCGGCGAGCGGCTCGATGTCCGGATGGGCGGCGAGCTGGCCGTCAGCGTGCCGGTGATGCAGATCGCTCGCGAGTGGAGGAACGGATTTGAGCGCCATGTCAGCTGAGCGGACGCGGCTCCCGACCGACGACAAGTTCCACGACGAGTGCGGGCTCTTCGGCATCTGGAATCACCCCGAGGCGTCCAACGTCACCTACCTCGGGCTGTACGCGCTCCAGCACCGCGGCCAGGAGTCGGCCGGGATCGCGGCCACCGACGGCGACCACTTCCACGTCGAGAAGGCCATGGGGTGGGTCGCGGACGTCTTCAGCCGCGAGCGGCTCAAGCGCCTGCCTGGCAGCCGCGCCCTCGGCCATGTCCGCTACTCCACGGCGGGCAGCTCCAACCTCCGGAACGCCCAGCCCATCAGCGCCAAGACGGTGCACGGGCCGGTGGCCATCGGCCACAACGGCAATCTGGTCAACGCCCAGGAGCTGCGGCGGCAGCTGCAGGAAGCCGGCGCCGTCTTCCAGTCCTCCTCCGACACGGAGGTGATCCTCCACCTCCTGGCCCGCGCCGAGGGCCCGGGGCTCGTGGAGCAGCTCGCGCACGCGCTCTCGCAGGTCCGGGGCGCCTACAGCCTCCTGCTCCTCACGCGCTCCTCCATCGTTGCCGTGCGCGATCCCTCCGGCTTCCGGCCGCTCTCGCTGGGACGGCTGGGGGAGGCGTGGGTGGTCGCGTCGGAGACCTGCGCGCTCGATCTGATGGAAGCCACGTTCGTGCGCGATATCGAGCCCGGCGAGATCCTCGTGATCGACGAGAGCGGGCTCACGAGCTACCACCCCTTCCGGCCCCAGGAGCGACTCGCCTGCGTGTTCGAGTACGTCTACTTCGCGCGTCCCGACTCGATGCTCTGGGGGCGCAACGTGCACGTGGTTCGCAAGGCGCTGGGCCACCAGCTCGCGCGCGAGTCTCCGGTGGTGCAGGCCGACCTGGTGATCCCGGTGCCCGACTCGGGCGTGGGCGCGGCGCTCGGCTACGCCGAGGAGGCGGGGCTGCCCTACGACATCGGGCTCGTCCGGAACCACTACGTGGGGCGGACCTTCATCGAGCCGAGCCACGGCATCCGGCATTTCGGGGTGAAGGTGAAGCTCAATCCCAACCGCGAGGTCCTCGCTGGCCGGCGCGTGGTCGTGGTGGACGACTCCATCGTCCGCGGGACGACCAGCCGGAAGATCGTGAAGATGATCCGGGCGGCCGGCGCGCGGGAAGTGCACGTGCGCATCTCCTCGCCGCCCATCAAGTGGCCGTGCTACTACGGCATCGACACGCCGACGCGGAAGGAGCTGATCGGCGCGAGCCACGACGTGGGGGAGATCCAGCGCTATCTCGGCGCCGACTCCCTGGGCTACCTCTCGCTCGACGGGATGCTCAAGGCCACGGGGAATGACCCCCACCACTTCTGCCACGCCTGCTTCACCGGACAGTACAAGGTGGGCTTCGAGTCTCCCGACCGGTCCCAGCTCCAGCTGTTCGAAGCATGATACGCCGTCGCGGCGCTCGTGCGCCCGACGCTCGAGGGTAGGCTCCTGAGTCCAGATCCCCTCACGTACCGGGCGGCCGGTGTGGACATCACCGCCGGCGACGAGGCGGTACGGCGCATCGCCCGGCTGGCCGCGTCCCCCCATCGGCCCGAGGTCCTGGGTGGGGTCGGCGCCTTCGCGGCCTTCTGCCTCGCGGTACGCCCGCGCGATGCCGCGCCGGCCGCCGCGCCCCTGCGAGCGGCGGGGGAGCAGGTCTTCGAGCTGGGGGAGATCCGCGCCGGGGCATGCGGGGTCGAGTATGTCTGACGCCCCCCGCCTGCGCGTCGGCGTGCTGGCCTCGGGCCGCGGCTCCAACCTGCGCGCCATCCTCTCGGGGGTCGCGGCGGGGCGCATTCGCGCCGAGGTCGTCGTGGTGCTCTCGGACCGCTCGGGGGCGGGGGCGCTGGACATCGCACGGGACCATGGCGTCGAGGCGCTCGTCCTCGACCCGACGCCGCATCCCGGCCGCGAGGGTTACGACAGAGCGCTCATCGCTCTCCTGGAGGAGCGTCGCGTGGGGCTCGTCTGCCTTGCCGGCTACATGCGCATCCTGGGCCCCGTGTTCGTCCGCCACTTCGAGGGGCGCCTGCTCAACATCCACCCCGCCCTTCTCCCCGCCTTCCCCGGGCTCCACGCCCAGCGCCAGGCGCTCGAGCACGGTGTGCGCATCGCGGGGGCGACCGTCCATTTCGTGGACGAGGGTGTGGACACAGGGCCCATCGTGCTGCAGGCCGCCGTGTCCGTGCGGCAGGACGACACCGAGGCGACCCTGTCCGACCGGATCCTGGCCGAGGAGCACCGGATCTATCCCGAGGCCATCCGCCTCTTCGCCGAGGGGCGGCTCCGGCTCGAAGACCGCCGCGTTCGCATCCTGGAGGAGCCATGAGTCGAGTACAGCGCGCGCTGATCAGCGTGCATGACAAGACGGGCGTCGTGGATCTCGGCCGGGGGCTCGCCGCTCTCGGCGTGGAGATCCTCTCCACCGGCGGCACGGCCGCGCTGCTGCGGGGCGCCGGGATCCCGGTGGTGGATGTGGCGGAGGTCACGGGGTTCCCCGAGATGCTCGACGGGCGGGTCAAGACACTGCACCCGAAGGTCCACGGAGGCATCCTGGCGCGGCGGCAGTCGTCTGCCCACATGGCGGCGCTGGCGGCGCAGCAGATCCGTCCCATCGACCTCGTGGTGGTTGCGCTCTACCCCTTCGAGAAGACGGTGGCCCACCCGGACGTCACCCTCGCGGAGGCGGTCGAGAACATCGACATCGGCGGGCCGAGCATGATCCGCGGGGCCGCCAAGAACCATGAGAGCGTCGGCGTGGTGACCGATCCCTCGCAGTACACCCCCGTGCTCGAGGAGATCCGGCGCAACGACGGCATGCTCTCTGCGGAGACCCGGTACAGGCTCGCCCACGAGGCGTTCAGACGGACGGCCCAGTACGACGCGGCCATCGCCGCGTACCTCCGCGATCCCAGCGCGCGCGGCCTCGCCCGGCCCGCGGCAGAGCCCGTCCCGGCACCGAGCCCGGCGGC
>JACOVB010000179.1 GCA_016177555.1 Candidatus Rokuibacteriota bacterium | reverse complement strand
CCTTTTTGAGCAGCCTGCGGGGTCTTTCCGCATCCTGCTAGAGTCCCTCGGCTCATCTCGATCACCCATGTGCCGGCCAATTTTTCACTCACGGAACCCCACGGGGTTCGGAGCGGCACCCCGGCTCTGGCGCGCGCGGTGTGAAGCGGGCCGGCTACCGGTCGGGGCCCAGCTGGGGGCGCGCGGGCGCGCGCGGGTCCGGGGTGTCGAGGACCTCGCGGGCCCGTGCCTCGCGATACTGCCGGAGGGCGTCCCTGTACTTCGGGTACTTGTTGGCGAGGATGGCGACGGCCAGCAGGGCGGCGTTGACGGCGCCGGCTCGCCCGATGGCGAGCGTGCCGACCGGGACGCCCGCCGGCATCTGGACCGTGGAGAGCAGGGAGTCGAGGCCCTTGAGCGCGTTGGACTCGATGGGGATGCCGAGCACGGGGAGCGTGGTCTTGGCGGCCGTCACCCCCGCCAGGTGAGCGGCGCCCCCCGCCGCGGCGATGATGACCTCGAGCCCCCGCCGCTCGGCCGACTGCGCGTACTCGAAGAGCGCATCCGGCGTGCGGTGGGCCGAGAGGACCTTGACCTCGAAGGGCACGGCGAGAGCGTCGAGGGTGTCGGCGGCGTGGACCACCGTCTCCCAGTCCGACGTGGAGCCCATGATGAGGCCGACGAGGGGCTGCATGGCCCAGGATTGTAGCAGGGTCGCCCGTGCCGGTCACACGGACTTGTCGCTCGGGGCCGGTGGCGCGTTCCGCGCTCGCGGGTGTATCGTGAAAAAGGGGCGAAAGCCCCGTGTGCCGTCTGACCGCCATGGTATACTCCCGTCGGTTTTCGACTGCTCGAGGAGGGGTTTTTCGTGACCGGGTATCTCCCTGTCGTCATCTACCTTGGGCTGATCGTGGGCTTCGCTGTCGTCTCGCTCCTGGCGGCCCGGATCCTGCGCCCGTCCCGTCCCTACCCCGCCAAGCTCGACAGCTACGAATGCGGTGCCGAGACGATCGGTGAGGCGTGGGTCCAGTTCCCGGTGGGCTTCTACCTCGTCGCCCTGATCTTCATCGCCTTCGACGCCCTCGCGGTCTTCCTCTTCCCGTGGGCCCTCTCGCTGCGGGACTTCGGGCTATGGGCCGTGGGCACCATGACGGTCTTCCTCTCCATCCTCTCGCTGGGCTGGCTCTACGCCTACAGGGAGGGGATCCTCGAATGGAAGTGAAGCAGCCGGTGCCCCGGATCCCGCCCGCGGTCTGGACCGAGTTCAAGGACCTCCAGGAGTGGGAGAAGTACCACCAGAAGCGCCCGCAGGGCGATCAGTACTCGAGCCTCCTCGAGTCGGTCGCCGAGGGCCTGCACCACTTCCCCGGCGGGTTCGCCCTCACCACGGTGGCGGACAGCTTCCTCAACTGGGCGCGGAAGTCCTCCGTCTGGCCCGTGACCTTCGGGATCGCCTGCTGCGCCATCGAGATGATGGCGACCTTCGCCTCGCGCTTCGACGTGGAGCGCCTCGGCATGGTCCCGTGGGCCTCGCCGCGACACTCGGACCTCATGATCGTCTCGGGCACGGTCACCATCAAGATGGCGCCCATGCTCAAGCGCATCTACGACCAGATGCCCGATCCCAAGTGGGCCGTGTCCATGGGCTCCTGCGCCAACTCGGGCGGGCCCTTCCGCCACGGCTACCACGTCGTGAAGGGCGTGGACCGGGTGATCCCCGTGGATGTCTACGTCCCGGGCTGCCCGCCGCCCCCGGAGTCGCTGCTCAACGGCCTGCTGCTCCTCCAGGACCAGATCCAGCGCTTCCGGCACACGGGCCAGCGCGCCGCCCCCACCCCGAAGACCGACTGATCCGGTGACTCACGCGCAGGCCCGGATGCTCATCCAGGAACGGCTCGGCGCGCCCGCAGGCGGCGAGGAGCGCGCCCTCGTGGTCACGGTGCCTGCCGCGCAGTGGCGGGAGGTCGCGGGCTTCGCCAAGGAGACCCTCGGCTGCCGCTACCTGAGCTTCCTCTCGGCCGTGGACTGGAAGGAGGAGGGGCTCGAGGTGATGGCGCGGATCGAGAACCTCGACGACAACTTCTCCCTGACCGTCAAGGCGCGGCTCGGCCCGGGCGAGTCGCATTGCCAGTCACTAGTCGCCGTTTATCGCGGGGCCGACTGGATGGAGCGCGAGTGCTACGACATGTTCGGGATCCGCTTCGACGGCCACCCGGACCTGCGGCGGATCCTCCTCCCCCAGGACTGGGAGGGTCACCCGCTGCTGAAGTCCTACGCGGTCGACACGCCGCACCCACCGTACCGATAACCGAGGGAGCCCGCCCATGATCTACGAGCTCAGAACGTACACGCTGGTGCCGGGGACGCAGGCCAAGTACCTGAAGCTGTCCGGCGAGGTCGGCCGGAAGGTCCGGGGCGACAATTACGGCAAGCTCGAGGGGTACTGGACCACGGAGTTCGGCACGCTCAATCAGCTCGTGCATCTCTGGAGCTTCGCCGACCTCAACGAGCGCCAGCGGCTGCGGGCCGCGCTCGCCCAGAACGAGGCGTGGACGAAGGAGTACATCCCCCAGCTTCGCCCGATGATGCTCGCCCAGGAGAACAAGATCCTCTCCGCCGTCCTCCCCGTCGTCCCGCCGGCGCATGCCGGTCATGTGTACGAGCTCCGCTGGTACCGCTTCCACGTGGGGCGGGTGGGCGAGTGGCTCGAGGGGTTCAAGGCGGTGCTGCCCGTGCGCGAGAAGCTCATGCACCGGGTGGGGCTGTGGCAGACGGAGATCGCCCAGCTCAACGAGGTGGTCCACATGTGGGCCTTCCACGACCTCAACGAGCGCGCGGCCGCGCGGGCCGCCCTCGCCCAGGAGCCCGCGTGGCAGGCCTTCCTCGGCACGGCCTCGCCGTGCCTGGCCCACATGCAGGCGGTGGTCCTCAACCCGGTGCCCTTCTCGCCAATGCGGTGAGCGACGCGAACCGCGACCGTGACTGACGGAGCCATGACGTAGCGATGGATCCCGAGGCGCGCAAGGTCATCGAGATGGGGTACGGCGGGGCCGAGCGCCTCACCATGAACATGGGGCCGCAGCACCCGTCCGCCCACGGCGTGTTCCGGGCCATCCTGACGCTCCAGGGCGAGACGGTGGTGGGCATGGACGCCGTGATCGGCTACCTCCACCGCTGCCACGAGAAGCTCGGCGAGACGCTCACCTACACCCAGTACCCGTCCATCGCGTCCAAGACCGACTACGTCGCGGCCATGAGCAGCGAGCTCGCCTACGTGCGCGCGGCGGAGCTGCTCGGCAAGATCGAGGTGCCGAAGCGGGCCCAGTACCTGCGCGTCCTCGTGGGGGAGCTGCAGCGCATCGCCTCGCACTGTGTCTGGCTCGGCACCTGGTGCATGGACATGGGCGGCGCGCTCGGCGGCGGCGCCACCGTCTTCCTCTATTGCATCCGCGAGCGCGAGATGGTCCTCGATCTCTTCGAGGCGCTGGTGGGGGCGCGGCTCCTCTACGGCTTCCACCAGGTGGGCGGGACGCGCTACGACCTGCCGGCTGGCTGGGTACAGACCTGCCGGGAGACGGTGGACTTCATCGACCGGCGCATCACCGAGTGGGAGGCGATGCTGGAGGACAACGACTTCTTCCTCGCCCGCGCGCGGGGGGTCGGCGTGATCTCCCGGGAGCTGGCCCAGGAGATCGGCATCTCGGGTCCCCTCATCCGGGCCTCCGGCGTCAACTACGACATCCGGCGCGCCGAGCCCTACTCCTCCTACGAGGACTTCGACTTCAAGGTGCCCGTGGAGACGGCCGGCGACTGCTACGCCCGCTACCGGGTGCGGATGGTGGAGTTTCGCGAGTCCAGCAAGATCGTGCGGCAGGTGCTGGACGGACTGCCCGAGGGACCCATCTCCTCGCGGCCCGGCGTCAAGTCCGTGGGGCAGGTGCGCATCCCCAAGGGTGAGGCCTATGCCCGCATCGAGGGGCCGCGCGGCGAGGTGGGCTGCTATCTCGTGGCCGACGGCAGCGCCAAGCCCTACCGCATGAAGTGGCGCGGCGCGTCCTTCTCGAACCTCGCGGTGCTGCCCCACATCATCCCGGGGCACAAGGTGGCCGACGTGGTGGCCATCATGGGCTCCGTGGACCCCGTCTTCGGCGAGGTTGATCGCTGATGGGCGAGGCGCTCTCCGGATTCATCGCGGGGTTCATCGTGCTCAACGCGGTGGTGGGGATCGTCACCTACGTGACGCTCCTCGAGCGCAAGTTCGCCGCGCGGATGCAGTCGCGCATCGGTCCCTACCGGGTGGGCCCCCACGGGCTGCTCCAGCCCATCGCCGATGCGCTCAAGCTCATGATGAAGGAGGACATCGTACCGCGGCTGGCGGACCGGGTCGTCTACAACCTGGCGCCCGTCGTCTTCCTCATCCCCTGCATGCTCATCTTCGCCACGATCCCGTTCGCGCCGGGGCTCGGCGTGGCGGATCTGAACATCGGCATCCTCTTCTTCCTGGCCGTCTCCGCCATGGAGATCGTCGGGCTGTTCATGGCGGGCTGGGGCTCCAACAACAAGTACGCGCTGCTCTCCGCCATGCGGGCGGTGAACCAGATCATCTCCTACGACCTGCCCTTCATCTTCACCGCCCTCGTTCCGGTGCTGCTCGCGGGGTCTCTCAGGCTCTCCGACATCGCGACGGCGCAGGCGGGGCTGTGGTTCGTCTTCTACCCCGTGATCGGCCAGCTCGCCTTCGCCGCCTTCATCATCACGACGCTCGCCGCCGAGAACCGCGTGCCCTTCGACATCCTCGAGGCGGAATCGGAGCTGGTGGCGGGCTTCCGCGTCGAGTACTCCGGCATGAAGTTCGCGCTGATCCAGCTGGGGGAGTACGCCCACATGGTCGGCACCTCCTTCCTCGGCGCGCTGCTGTTCCTCGGGGCGTGGGCGGGGCCGGGCCCGGCCTGGCTCGGGCCCGTGTGGTTCCTGCTGAAGGCGATGGGCGTCTTCCTGCTGGTGACCTGGGTGCGGTGGAGCTTCGTGCGGATCCGCGTGGACCAGATCCTGGCCATCTCGTGGAAGCTCCTCCTGCCCCTGAGCCTCCTCCTGCTCATGGCGACGGCGCTGGTCGTCGTCCTCCGAAGCGGCCCCGGTGTCTGACGGGCCGCGCGACGGCTTCTGGGACGAGCTCGGCGGGCTGTGCCGCGCGGTGGGGCGGGCCATGGGCGTCACCTTCGTCAACTTCCTGCGCAAGCCCGTGACCGTGCATTACCCCGACGTGACGCGCGTCTATCCGGATCGCTTCCGGGGCGTGCTGGCGCTGACCTACGACACGGAGACCGGCGAGGAGAACTGCATCGGCTGCCGGCTCTGCGAGTACATCTGCCCGCCCCAGGTCATCAAAGTGGAGATGCTCAAGAGCGAGAAGCGCAACTTCGCCAAGACCTTCACGCTGGAGCTGTACGCCTGCGAGTTCTGCGAGCTATGCGTGCAGGTGTGCCCCACCGACGCCATCGTCATGATGAAGTCCTTCGACGTGGCGACCGCGGACCGCCGGGAGCTGCTCCTGGACAAGGACCGGCTCCACACGCTGGGCCAGCAGTTCGAGCCGTCGTGGGCCACGGGGACCCTCCTCCGGGACATGCAGACGCCGCCCAAGGCGGCCAAGGCCGAGAGCGCCGCGCAACCGAAGGCCGCCGGGGGCGCCGAGTGACGCTCGAGCCGCTAGCATTCTGGGCGCTGTCCGCCCTCCTGGTGGGCTCGGCCCTGGCGGTGGTCCTCACGAAGAACCTCTTCCACTCGGTGCTCTATCTCGCGCTGGCGCTCACGGGCACTTCCGGGATCTTCCTCGTGCTGGAGGCCGAGTTCCTGGCGGCCGTTCAGCTCCTCCTCTACGCGGGCGGCGTCATCACCATCGTCGTGTTCGCCATCGTGGTGACCGAGCGGCTCGTGGGGGAGCGCATCACCCAGACGAGCCGGCAGATCGTCAACGGCGTGATCATCTCGGGCGGCGTGCTGATCGGCGTGCTCACGTTCCTGGCCCGCGCGCCCCTGCCGGTCACCCGCCCGCCGCTTCCGGGCGACGTGACACGGGCCATCGGCCAGGCGCTGCTCTCGCGCTTCGTGCTGCCGTTCGAGCTGCTGGCCGTGCTCTTCCTGGCGGCGCTCCTCGGCGCCACCTACTTCGCCAGGCCTGACGACTGACGGCATGCCGCTCCACGCCTACCTCACGCTGGCCGCGACGCTCTTCGCCATCGGCCTGTTCGGCGTCGTCACGCGGCGGAACACCATCGGGATCCTGCTCGGCATCGAGCTGATGCTCAACGCGGTGAACATCAACCTCGTGGCCTTCGCCCGATTCAACGGCGATCCCACGGGGATGGTCTTCACGGTGTTCACGATCTGCATCACCGTGGCCGAGGTGGCCGTGGGGCTGGCGCTCGTCATCCTCATCTTCCGGATCCGGCGCACCGTCATCGCCGACCATCTGGATCTGCTCAGAGGCTAGCGT
>JACOVB010000189.1 GCA_016177555.1 Candidatus Rokuibacteriota bacterium | reverse complement strand
GGAAAGGGCGGCCGGCGGAGGCCAGGCGGCGCACCTCCTCGGCCGTCCCCTGCGGCCGATGGTCCTCCTGGGGCAGCACGGTGATCGTCACCGGCGCCTCGGCCTGGCCGTAGATCTGCACGAAGACCGGGCCGAAGCGGTCCATCGCTTCCCTGAGCTTCTCCACCGGCATGGGCGAGGCGCCGTACATGATGGCGCGCACCGCGCCGAGCTCGCGCGCGCCGGCCCGTGTCCCCTCGAGGAGCTTGATCAGCATCGTGGGGATGAGCTTGACGAAGCTGATGCGCTCGCCAGCGCAGGTGCCGACCACCTCCTCCGGATCGAAGCGATCCAGGATCACCGAGCAGGCCCCGCGCATGAAGGCCGGCAGCATGAAGAAGCCGCTGCCGTGGCTCAGCGGCTGCAGGAGGAGGACGCGGTCCTGGCGGTCTATCGTGAAGCCGTCCAGGAGGAGGTTCGTGGCGACGCGGGCGATGACCCTGTGGGTGTGCATCACGCCCTTCGGCTTGCCCGTGGTCCCCGAGGTGTAGAAGAGCGAGTGGAGGTCATCCGGGGCGTTGGCGGCGGTGGGGGCGGCGGCCTGCTGGGCGGCGAGCCAGCGCTCGTACCCGTCTCCCCCCCCCACACGGATCCAGTGGCGGATCGCCGGGAACTCCCCACGGAGGACCTCGGCGCCGTCGGCGAAGTCCGCGCTGTGGACGACGGCCTGCACGTCGGCGTCCTCCAGCGTGACCCGGTGGTCGCCGGCCGCGAGCCGCGCGTTCAGCGCCACCCTGACGAAGCCCCCCTTGGCCAGGCCGAAGTCGAGCTCCATGTACTCCGCGCAGTTCTTGAGCAAGAGCGCCACGCGGTCCCCCCGGCGCAGGCCGAGCGCCGCGAGCCCGCTGGCGACACGATTCGCCCGCGCGTCCACCTCCCGCAGCGTCCGTCGCACCGGCCCGCACACCACCGCCTCGCGCTCCGGATACAGCCGGGCCGCGCGCGCTACGAGCCGACCGACGTCCATCGCTGCGGCTCCGCGGCCCTGCCGTTCCGGGCGGGCCGGGTGGACCAGAAGGACAGGGGCACTCGCGGCACCTCCCGCTTGAGGATCTCCAC
This sequence comes from Candidatus Rokuibacteriota bacterium, assembly GCA_016177555.1. The sequence goes on along the minus strand of JACOVB010000189.1, from coordinate 937 downwards.
GCAGCGCGCCTGCTCGCGCCCGACGAGGCGGGGCGCGGGGGCCAGCACGCTGACGGCGGCGACGACGTGGTCCTCGGCGTCCAGCACCGGCACCGAGACCGCCGAGGCCCCGATGACGCGCTCGCCGGAGGAGAACGCGTAGCCGAGACGGCGGACCTGCGCCAGCTCCGCCTCGAGCCGGTCCAGGCTCGTGATGCTCCGCTCGGTGATCCTCACCAGCCGGAGCTGGCGGAGCAGCGCCAGCCGCTCGCCGTCGGGCAGGAAGGCCAGCAGCACCTTGCCGGCGGACCCGATGTGCATTGGGGCGCGCTGCCCGACACCGGCCCGGTAGGCGATGGCCTGCGGGCTCTCGAGCTCGTCGACGCACACGCGGTCGGTCGCCACCCGCACGTGCACGGTCACCGTCTCGCCGGTGGCCGCGCGGATGCGCTCGAGGGCGTCGCGCAGGAAGCCGACCAGGCGACGATGGCCCGCCAGCTGGCGCGCGGCGAGCCGGAGGACGGCCGGCCCCAGGAGATATCGGTCACGCTCGTCACGCTCGACGAGCCCCGCGTCCATGAGCGAGGCGAGCAGCCGGATGACGGTCGCCTTGTGCAGGTCGAGGCGCTCGGCGAGATCGACCAGGCGCAGGTCCTCCCCGCTGAGGGCCGTCAGGATGCTGACGGCGCGCTCCACCGCCCGCACCGGCGGCATCGCGGTTCTGGTCTGTCGTCGCTTCCGGGTCGGTTTCATCCCGTGAAACCATGTTTCAAGGTCCCGCCGATGCTATGCGCGCGCCCCGGGCTTGTCAAGCCCGCGATCACCCTCAAAATTTCGGTTAGGGGATGACCACGACCTTGATGGACTCGGGGGACCGGTGGGCGACGAAGGCATCCTGGATCGCTTCCAGCGGGAACCGGTGGGTCAGGAGCCGCTCCGTCCGGACAGCGCCCGAGGC
>JACOVB010000198.1 GCA_016177555.1 Candidatus Rokuibacteriota bacterium | reverse complement strand
GCGCGGGCGCGAATCGCCAAGGCCCAGGCCGATGCCCGCACCCTCGCCTCCGCCGTGAGCATGTACTCGGCCCACATGGGCTCGCTCCCGGCCGCCCTCGCCGACGTGAACTCGGTGGCGACCAACGCTGCCGGCCAGACTGCGGGTCCGTTCATGCCGTCCACGCCGGCCGCACCGGCGGGCTGGAGCGCCTACGCCTATAGCTCCACCGCCTCGGGAACCTTCACCATCTCGGCGAGCGGCGACAGCACCACCGTCAGCTTGCCGTAAGGACCGCGGATCGCACGGTACGACCGGTGGGGGAGGGGGCTCATCCCCTCCCCCACCCGAACTTCACGGCCCTCCATGGCCGCCGCGTGGCCGCCGCTTCTGCTTCTCCTCCTGCTGGGCGCGGTGGCCTTCTCCAATGTCCCGGGCTTCGAGCTGGTCTGGGACGACCAGCATTTCCTCGTCCACAGCACGACCTTGACCCACGGCTCGCCCGCCGCCCTCTTCGCCTCTGAATTCGGGCTCGACGGCTCGGGCAGCGGCTACTATCGCCCGCTCGTGACGCTCAGCTTCTTTCTGGAGCACCGCATGTTCGGCACAAGCCCGGCGGGCTACCACGTGATGAACGTCCTCTATCACCTGGGGGCGACGCTCGCCTTGGTCTGGGCCGGAGCAAGGGCCCTGGGCAGCCGCGAGGCGGCCTGGCTCGCCGGCCTCGTGTTCGTGCTCCACCCGATCCACACCGAGTCGGTCGCGTTTGTCTCCGGCCGCACCGACCTCCTGGCAACGCTCTTCTTCCTCCTCGCCTTCGGCTGCTATACGCGCTGGGAGCGCGGGCGCTCCGCGTGGGCGCTGGCGTCGCTTCTCGGGTTCGCCGCGGCGTTCCTCGCCAAGGAGCCCGCCATCGTGCTCCCCGTGGTGCTCCTGGCCTGGGAGCTGACCCTCGCTCGCGTGGAACGCGGGGTCTTCGCGCCAGCCCGGGTCGCTGCCCGGCTTTCCCCGTTCCTCTTGCTGGCCCTGGCGTATCTCGGCGTGAGGCGGTGGGTGCTCGGATCGCTCCCGGGGCTGCCGCTGGGCCAAGAGAGCCTCGCCAGTCGGATGGCGGAGGGACTCCAGTCGCTCGGCCGCTACCTGCTCCTGCTCGTCGCGCCCTACCCGGCGAACCCCGACTATGTGCTCGATCCACCCGCCGCCTGGATCTCCTGGGCCATCGCCGGGGCACTCCTGGCCGTGCTGGCCGTGGCGGTGGGGACCGCCGTCGCCTGGCGGCACTCGAGGCTCCCCGCGTTTCTGGCGCTGTGGCTGCTCCTGACCCTTCTGCCGGCCACGCCCTTCATGCCCTGGGGCCCCGCGCAGATGGCCGAGCGCTTCCTCTACCTCCCATCCGCGGCCTTCGCGCTCTTCCTGGGATGGATCGGCCGGCGCTGGCTCCCCAGCCGTGGCGCCCTCGAGAGGCAGCTCGACGCCCGTCAGGCGCTGGCTGGTTGCGCCGCAGCCGCGCTCCTGCTGGGGGCCCTCGGCCTCACCCTGTACCGCAACGAGGACTGGCGTGACCCGGAGCGCCTCTTCGCCCGCATGGAGGCGTCCTCGCCCCGCTCGTGGAAAGCGGCGGTGAACCTGGGCCATCTCCATCAGCAGCGGGACGAGCTGCCGGCCGCCGGTGCCGCGTTCAGGAAGGCGCTGGCACTCCAGCCCGATCTGCCTTCCGCGCTCATGGGGCTCGCGGTAGTGGAGAGCCGCCTCGGCATCCACGAGGACGCGATCCGGCTCGGGCGGCGCGCGCTGGCACTGGCTCCCGGGAGCGACCTGATGGACCTGCAGCTCGGCTTCGTCTTCAGCAACGCGGGCGATCACACGGCCGCTGCCGAGCGGTTCGCGGAGGCGGCACGCAAGAACCCGCGGCGCCTCGACGCGCGCTATCACCTGGCGCTGGAGCTCGCGCGCGCCGGGCAGGAGGCCCAGGCCCGGGCGGCGCTCCGCGAGGCGGAGGCCCTCTCGCGAAGCCTCGGACTCCCTCCTTCGACCTCGGGCGCGCGCGAGCTGGCCCGCGCGACCCTCGCCCCAGCCCCCCGATGAGCGCTTGCGCGAAGAGGCCCCGGTAATGCGGGCGTTCCGATGAGCGCTTGCGCGAAGAGGCCCAACCGCAACGTGAGGTCCTCCACATTCAGGCGTGACGAAGAGACCGCTTGCGCGAAGAGGCCCAACCGCAACCCGATGTCATCTACATTCAGGCGTCCTGAATGATCGCGTGCGCGAAGAGGCCCAACCGCAGCGCGACGTCTTCCACGTTCAACCGAGATAATAAGAGATCCGCGCGCGCGGTGTGGCTCTGCGTGGCACTGGCAGCCGTCCTCGGCTACGCCGCCACGCTCACCTACGACTTCGTCTGGGACGACACGCTTCTGATCCAGCGCAGCTGGCACCTGCACCAGTGGCGGTCGCTGCCCGCGATCCTGGGCTCCCATTTCTGGGCCGAGGTCCAGGAGGCGAGCCACTACTACCGCCCGCTGGTGACGCTGAGCTTCTTCGCCGACGTGCAGCTCTGGGGGCTCACCCCGGCCGGCTTCCACCTGACCAACCTGCTGGTGCACCTGGCCACATCACTGGCCGTCCTGGCCCTGGGCCGGCGGCTCACGGGCAGCCTATGGGCTGGAGGGATCGCCGGCCTCGTCTTCTCGCTCCACCCACTGCACACGGAGTCGGTCGCCTTCATCTCCGGGCGCAGCGACGTCCTGGCGACGCTCTTCTTCCTCTGGGCGCTCCTGGCCTATGCGGCCTGGCGGGACACGGGCCGGCGCTGGACGTATGTGTTGTCGCTGGCGTCGTTCTTCCTCGCGCTCACGGCCAAGGAGGTGGCCGCCACCCTGCCCGCGGTGTTGCTGCTCTACGACTGGGCCGCGCGCGGCGATCTGGCGAGCCCGCGCGCGGTGGGCCGCGCAGTGCTCCGCTGCTCCGGGCACCTCGGGATCATGGCGCTCTACGCGGGCATCCGCCTCGTGGCCCTCGGCCGGATCGTGGACGCGGAGGCGAGCGCGTGGGGGACTCTCCTCACCCGGCTCCTCACCACGCTGGACATCGTCGCCACCTACGTCCGGCTCACCGTCATCCCGTATCCCGCCAACTCCTACCCGCTGATCGTGCCGGTGATCTTCCCCGGGAGCCCGCGCTTCTGGCTCGGCATGGCGCTGCTCGCGGTGGGGCTCGGGCTGACCGCATGGGCGGCGAGGCGCTCGCGCGTGATCGGCTTCGGCGCCCTCTGGTTCTGGGTCACCCTGATCCCCTTCGCGGGGGTGAACCTGCTGTCCCTGTCCACCGCGATCATGGCGGAGCGCTTCCTCTACCTCCCCACCGTCGGGTTCTGCCTCGTGGTGGGCATGCTCTTCTGGAAATTCCTGGGCGCGGTGGACGTGTCCGCCTCGAGTCAGCTCCGCCCGGCCCCGGCGCTCGCGCTGGCCGGGACCGTGGTGATCTACGCGCTGCTGACACTCTGGCGCAACGAGGACTGGAAGGACAACTACCGCCTGTATTCCCGCATGGTCGAGACCTCGCCCCAGACCGCCCTGCCGCGGGTGAACCTCGCCTTCACCCAGTTCCTTCGGGGCGAGATCGTGGAGGCGGATCTCCATCTGCAGAAGGCCGTGTCCCTCATGCCCGAGAATCCCCGGGCGCGGGTCGGGCTGGGCCTCACCCGGACCTTGCTCGGCCATACGGAACAGGGACTCGAGCATGCGCTCAAGGCCCAGGCCTACGCGCCCCACAACCCCGATATTCTCGCCACGCTCGGCACGATCTATCTGTACCGGGAGGAGCCCGCCCGGGCCATCGCTCACCTCGAGGAGTCGCTCCGCCTGAACCCCCACCAGGTACACGCCTCGCTCAACCTGGCCCTGGCGCTCCACAAGCTCGGACGGCAGGCCGAGGCCGAGGCCGTCCTCACGCGTGGAGCCAAGCTGGCCGAGCTCCTGAGCCCCGGGCTCCCGCTGGTGGACCGGATCACGGCCGAGGTATATGCCGGGCGCGAGCCAGCCAGGGCGGGCGCGGCATGGGAACGGTACATCGCCCGGCTCCGCGCCATGGGCGAGCGGGCCCACACCCAGCAGGCGGACCTGGCCTATGCCGAACAGCAGCTGGCGAAGCTCCGCGGAGATGGGCAGTGACGGCGCCGGGCGCACTTCTCCCCTCGTTCCTCGTCTTCGTCTTCGGGCTCTTCGTGGGAAGCTTCCTCAACGTCGTCATCGCGCGACTGCCGGAGCGGCGGAGCATCGTCACGCCGCGATCGGCCTGTCCGCGCTGCGAAAGGCCGATCCCCTGGTACGACAACGTGCCGCTCCTGTCCTTCGCCCTCCTCGCAGGGCGCTGCCGGTACTGCCGGGCGCCGATCTCGTGGCGCTATCCCGTCGTGGAAGCCGCCACCGGCGGCCTGTTCCTGCTCGCGCTGGCGCGGCGCGGGCTCTCGCTCGACCTCGTGAGCGCGCTCGTCCTGCTGGCGGCGCTCGTGGCCGTCACGGGCATCGACCTCGACCACCAGATCATCCCGGACGTCATCACGGTCCCCGGCATCGCGGTGGGGCTGGCATGCAGCCTTGTCACCGGGCAGCCCCGCTGGCTCGAATCCCTCATCGGTGCCGTCGTGGGAGGCGGCCTCTTCCTCCTGATCATCGTCGCCAGCGGCGGCGGCATGGGGGGAGGAGACATGAAGCTCGGCGCCATGCTCGGGGCGTTCCTGGGGTGGCGGCTGCTGCTCGTGGGGGTCATGATCTCCGTGCTGGCGGGCGGCGTCGTGGCCATCGCCCTGCTGGCGCTCAGGCGCCGGGGCAGGAAGGACGCCGTCCCGTTCGGCCCTTTCCTCGCTCTGGGCGGCGCGCTCGCGCTGCTCTGGGGCGAGAGAATCCTCCAGTGGTATCTGACGGCCTTCGTCAGATGAGAGCCGCTCCGAGGGCCGTCATGGGCATGACGTCACGCGTGTTCGCTTTGGGGGGTACCGCAACCCCATCAGGACTGGAGGCGGGGCACGCCCGTTCCCTGGTTGCGCTGTTTTTGCGGCCCTGGCCGCCACGCGAGGGCGCAGAGCGCGGGTTGCGCGCGGCAAACGGCAACCGCCCATGCACCAACTTCGGCCCACCCCGCTGGCCTCCTTCTTGCTAGACTTCACGGTGAGCCCGCATAGCGGCGGAAAGGCTGGTCACAGACACATGGCTCCTGTACGCGTTGAGAGACAGACGGCGCAAGCAGGGTTCAGCCTGGCCGAATTGCTGGTTGTCATCGCGGTCATCGGCATCCTCGCCGGCATGACGGTGCCGTTCTTCATCAGCTACTACCAGAGCGCGGCGCTCAAGGCCGCGGCCGAGGAGCTCGTGACCTTCCTGAACCAGGGACGCCAGATCGCCATCAAGGAGAACCAGTCGGTGTGCGTCCAGACCACGTCCGGCGCCATCCAGATGCGCGTCAGCGGCTGCAGCGGGACGCTCTGGGTCGGGCCAGGCACGGATGCGTCCGGGAACTGGAAGGTCCCGCAGGGCTTCACCCTCGGCAGCACGGCCACTGCGGTGTTCAGCTACCTGGGGGCGGCCTCCCCCGCGGCGACGTACACCGTGACGAACAGCGCCAATGGCAAGACGCTCTCCGTGACCCTGTCGGCCTCGGGCCGGGTCAACGTCGGGCCCTGAGGGGACACGGCCATGCGACGGCGCGTGACGAACCAGCACGGCATGACCCTCGCGGAGGTGCTCGTCGCCATCGCGATCATCGGCGTCGGGCTCGCGGCGCTGGCCGCGGCCATCCCCATCGCGGGCTACGGGATCCAGGAGGGGAGCCAGCTCTCGACGGCCACCTTCCTCGCCAACGCGCGGCTCGAGCAGGCGAAGAACGCGGTGTGGACCACCACCCCAGACGTGGACAACCTCGGCGTGTCGTCCGGCAGCGCGGCCCCTCAGACGGCTGGGATCACGACCTTCCCCGACGAGAATCCCATCGCGGCGCCATACACGGCCTACACCCGCACGGTGCGCGTCACCGACTGCAGCGCTGGGGGCGGGTGCGCGGGCATCACCAATGCGAACCTCCGCCAGGTGACGGTGACCGTGACCTACCGGCCGCTGACCGGCGTGGGGCAGAGCCCGGCCACCAAGTCGGCGGCCGTGACGATGCTGCTCGCGAAGAGGTGAGCGCCATGCGGCGGATGCTCAGGGACCAGCGCGGCTTCACCCTCACCGAGCTGCTCGTGGTGACGGCCGTGCTCGCGATCGTGCTGGGCGCCGTGATCCTCATCCAGCAGAAGGGGCAGGAAGCCTACATCATGGGCTCGAACCGGGTCGAGACCCAGCAGAACGCCCGGGTGGCGCTGGACCTCATGACACGCGAGCTCCGCTCGGCGACGGCTATCACCGCCATTCCCAGCGGCACCAACATGACCTTCACCGACCAGAACGGGGCCTCCGTGCAGTACCAGCTCGCCAGCGGCAACCTGACCCGGTCCACGGGGGGCATCGCGACGATCCTCATCGGGGGCGTCCAGTCACTGGCCTTCACCTACTACTCGGCCTACAACGGCCAGACCAATACCGGCACGAGCACGGGAACCGCCTCGGCCGTCAAGGTCATCAAGATCACTCTCGAGACCGGGACGGAGGAGGCCGCCGGCACCGGCTCCTTCGCGAGGCAGTTCGCGAAGATGGAGTCGATGGTGCGGCTGCGGAACATGTGATGGGGAGGAGAGACATGGATATTCGCCGACTCGCCCGGATCCTCTGCGGCCAGCGCGGCATCGCGCTGCCGATGGCGCTCATCGCGCTGCTGATCCTCACGGCGCTGGTGGTGGCGTTCTCGGTGCTCTCCACCTCCGAGCCCACCATCGCCGCCAACCATCTGCGCGTGGCCCAGGCCCGGGCCCTGGCCGAGGCCGGTGTGGAGCGCGCCGCCTGGGCGCTCACCAACAAGGATGCGACGGGCGGCCTCGCCGATCCGCTGCCCTCGATCGTGCCCGCGCCCTACGACGGGAGCGTGCTCGTCCCGGTCTTGGTGGGCGCCACCCAGGTCGG
>JACOVB010000195.1 GCA_016177555.1 Candidatus Rokuibacteriota bacterium | reverse complement strand
GCCATCAGGCGAGGGGGCCGTGCCGGCGCGCGCCGGAACACGATCCCGATGAGCTCATGACCACCCTCTGCCGGATCACCTATGAACAGATCACCGATCACCCCGCCCGTGCCCCTTGCCCTTGCCGTCACCCCTGCCGCGGTCCTTGCCATCGCCCCTGCGGTCGCCCCTGTCGTGACCCCGGCCGCGGCCCCGGTCGTGATCGTCATCCCGTTCCTTCCACTGCCGCTTCTCCGCCCACTCCCGTCCCCACTCATTGCCCCAGCGCGGCGGCCGCTGCCTCTGCCACTGGTTCCAGTGTCCGGGGGGGACGCGGTAGTAGTTCACCGGCACGAGCAGGACGGATCGCGGCACGACGCTCGGGGCGACGACAATCCAGGGGCCGTTGTATCCGGCGCTCACGTGCCAGCCGCCGTTGGCAAAGGCCCAGTACTGGCCCCCGTAGAAGAAGAGATTCGCGGAAGCGGCCGGGACGTACCGGACCGCTCGGACCTCGGGTACGACGACGAGCCGAGGTGGCGACGGGAGATGTATGCCGATGTCGACATGCACCTGAGCGCCCGCGGGAGCAACCAGGGCGAATGCGAGCACCGCAGCGATGAACACGCGCAGGAACGGCCCACACAGCGCGATACCTGCAAAGAGAAGTCCTCGTCTCATCGTCTCGACCTCCCCCTATTGGTGAAATGTTCGCGTGTCTAGTCTAGTCGCCGCTAGCCGGTCTGTCTATTGGACCCTGGGTCCACCAGCTCCGAGAGCATCTGTCCCGACTGCCACGAGGCCGAGGTGCGGCCCCACCTCGAGCGCCTGAAGCGCGCGGCGCGCTCGCGCCCCGGCCCGGCCGGCGGCTCAGCGACACCGCGGCGCCCTGCACCGATGGCCGCCGGCCGCCGAGGAAGCGCCGCGGGCCGGGTGCGCGTGCGGGATGGTACACTCGGCGGGATGGCCCCCATGACCAAGCGCGAGCGCATCGCGGCCACCCTGGCGCGGAAGCCCGTGGACAGGCCGCCCGTCGCCTTCTGGCGCCACGTCCCCGAGGTGGATCACACCGCCGCGGGCCTCGCCGAGGCGATGCTAGCCTTTCACAGGCGCTGGGACCTCGACCTCATCAAGATCATGTCGAGCGGCGTGTACTGCGTGGAGGACTGGGGGTGCCGGGTCGCCTATACCGGCTCGCCCGGCGGCGCCAAGCAGTGCACCGAGCACGCCGTCCGCGCGCTCGGCGACTGGGCGCGGATCAAGCCGCTGGACCCGGGCGCGGGAGCGCTGGGGCGCGAGCTGGAGGCGCTCCGGCTCATCGCGCGAGGCCGCGGGGACGACGCGCCCGCGCTCCACACGATCTTCTCGCCGCTCACCATCGCGCGCAAGCTCGCGGGTGACAGGCTCACGGCCGATCTCCTCGCCGATCCCGACGCCGTCTTTCACGCGCTGGACGCCATCACCGAGACGGTGATCCGCTACGCGCTGACCGCGCTCGACGCCGGCGCCGACGGGATCTTCTTCGCGAGCCAGACCGCCAGCCGCGAGGTCCTCACCGTCGAGCAGTACCTGCGGTTCTCGGCCCCGTACACGCGCCGTGTCCTCGAGGCCATCGAGGGCGCCTCCCCGTTCACCCTGCTTCACGTCCACGGCACGGACATCCTCTTCGACCAGGTGGCCGCCTGTCCCGCGCACGCGATCAACTGGCACGACCGGCTGACCGCGCCCTCCCTCGGTGAGGCGCAGCGGCGCTTCAAGGGCGCGGTGGTGGGCGGGCTGGCCGAGTGGACCACGCTCAGGCAGGGTCCGGCGGCGGCGATTGCCGCCGAGGTGCGGGAAGCCGTCAGCCAGACCGGGGGACTGGGCCTCATCGTCGCTCCGGGATGCGTCCTGCCGCTGGACACCCCGGAGGACCATCTCGAAGCCGTCGTCAGAACCGTGAGGAGCCTGTCATGAAGATCCGCTCGCTCCTGGGCCTCGCAGCCCTCCTGCTCTCCGCCCTCGCCCCCGCGGGCCCGGCCGCCGCCCAGGGCGAGCTGCGCGTGGCCATTCCCTGGACGCCCGAGAACCTGGACCCCACCATGAACCTGTCCTCCATCCGGGCGCAGGTGGGCGTGAGCATCTTCGACTCCCTGGTGGGGCGGGACGCCGACAACCGGATCGTACCGGAGCTGGCGGAGTCCTGGCGCCTCCTGGACGATCGCACCTGGCAGTTCAGGCTGCGCCGCGGGGTGGTCTTCCACGACGGTGAGCCCTTCAACGCCGAGGCCGTGCGCTTCACCTTCCAGCGCGTGCTCGCCCCCGAGCAGAAGTCGCCGAACCGCGCCACCGTCTCCGAGATCGTCCAGATCGACGTGCTCGACGACTACACGGTGACCCTCAAGAACGAGAAGGTGGACGAGCTCTTCGACCTCGGGCGCAGCACCACCGATGCCGCCCGGCGGAAGAAGATCTACAGCGATCTTGCGCGCGCGATGGTCGAGGACGCCACGTGGGT
>JACOVB010000216.1 GCA_016177555.1 Candidatus Rokuibacteriota bacterium | reverse complement strand
GGCAGGGCGCGCGACGACCCATGTACCACATCTAGACATGGGAGCCATGGGGCAGAGGCGCCAGAGCAGCGGAGGCCGGCCGCGCATCGCGGGGTCGGTACTCGAGGTAGTGGGGGGCACGCCGCTGGTGAGGCTCAACCGCCTCCCCCGGCCCGATGGGGCCACGGTGCTGGCGAAGATGGAGTCGCTCAATCCCGGGGGCAGCGTCAAGGACCGGATCGCGGTGGCCATGGTCGAGGACGCTGAGCGCCGGGGACTCCTCCAGCCCGGCGCCACCGTGGTGGAGCCGACCAGCGGGAACACGGGCATCGGGCTGGCCATGGTCTGCGCCGTCCGCGGGTATCGCCTCATCCTCACCATGCCCGATGACATGAGCGTCGAGCGGCAGCGGCTGCTGGCGCGCTACGGGGCGGAGCTTCGCCTCACGCCGGCCCTCGAAGGCATGACGGGCGCCGTGTTCGCCGCCCAGGAGATCCTGCGCGAGCACCCGGAGTACTTCATGCCGCTGCAATTCGAGAATCCGGCGAACCCGGAGATCCACCGCCGCACGACGGCGCTCGAGATCCTCGAGGCCACCGAGGAGCGGATCCACGTCTTCCTGGCCGGCATCGGCACGGGCGGCACGGTGACGGGGGTCGGCGAGGTGCTCAAGCAGCGGGTCCCGGGCGTGCGGGTCGTCGGCGTGGAGCCGGCGCGCTCGCCGGTGCTGTCCGGTGGCAAGGCGCGCCCCCACGGGATCCAGGGCATCGGCGCCTCCTTCGTGCCCGCGGTGCTGAACCGCGCGATCCTCGACGAGATCGTGCAGGTGCGCGACGAGGATGCCATCACCACCGCGCGCCGCCTCGCGCAGGAGGAAGGGCTCCTCGTGGGGATCTCGGCCGGGGCCAATGTCTGGGCTGCCTGCCAGCTGGCCGGGCGCTTGCCGCAGGATCGCGTCGTGGTCACGGTGCTGTGCGATACTGGCGAGCGCTATCTCAGCGTGCCGTTCTGAAGGGAGTCCGCCGATGAACGTGAACGTCTACATCCCGACGCCTTTCCGCAGGGCCACCAACAACAAGGACCTGGTGTCGCTCGACGCGCCCGACGTGCGGGGACTGCTCGATGGGCTGGAGGCGCGGTTCGAGGGCCTGCGGGGCCTCGTCAGGAATGAGCAGGGCCAGGTGCACCACCACGTGAACATCTACGTGAACAGCGAGGCCATCGAGTCCCTCGCGGGGCTCGCGACGTCGCTGAAGGACGGCGACGAGGTCTCCATCATTCCGGCCCTTGCCGGGGGCGGGCCGGCCCTCGCCGGGGGCGGCACGCCCTCGACGAGGGACTGAGCTGAGCCGCGTCATCCTGACGCCGGAGGAGCTCACCCAGGTCCAGGCGCAGGCGCTTGCCGAGTACCCGGCCGAGTGCTGTGGCGTCCTCCTGATCCGGCCCTCGCGACCCGAGGATCGCTTGCTCCTGCCGTGCCGCAACATCCAGGACGAGCTGCACACGAAGGACCCGGCCCGGCACCCTCGTGATGCCCGGACCGCCTACTACATCGACCCGAGAGATCTCCTCACCATTGGACGCCGAGAGGCGGGGGGGTACCGCGTGGCCACCATCTACCACTCCCACATCGACACGGGCGCGTACTTCTCCGACACCGACAAGCGCAACGCGCTGATCAACGGGGAGCCGGCCTACCCGGACGCCGTCTACGTGGTCCTTTCCGTCGTGGAGGGGAAGGCGGCGGGCGCCGGCGCCTTCGCCTGGGAGCCCACCCGCCGCGACTTCGTCCCGGCCGACTTCCCAGCCCAGGTGAGTGCCCGATTAGCGCCGCAGGCGCGAAGAGGCCGAACCGCAACCCGAAATCCTCGACAGTCAGCCGTCCCGAACAGGCCGCCGCAGGCGCGAAGAGGCCGAACCGCAACCCGAAATCCTCGACCGTCAGCCGTCCCGAACAGTCCGCCGCAGGCGCGAAGAGGCCGAACCGCAACCCGAGATCCTCCACAGTCAGGCGTCCCGAACAGCCCGCCGCAGGCGCGAAGTCGGATAAACTGTTCGAGAGCGCGCAGCGGGTGATCCCCGGAGGAGTCAACAGCCCCGTGCGGGCCTTCCGCGGCGTCGGCGGTTCGCCCTTCTTCGTGGCGCGCGCCGAGGGCGCACGGATCGTGGACGTGGACGGCCGCGGCTACATCGACTTCCTCGGCTCCTGGGGTCCGCTGATCCTCGGCCACGCCGCGCCCGCGGTTGTCGAGGCGCTGGCGGTCGCCGGGCGCCGGGGCACGAGTTACGGAGCTCCCACGGGCGCCGAGGTGGAGATGGCGGAGTGCCTCAGCCGCGCCGTGCCCTCCATGGAGATGGTGCGGCTCGTCTCCTCGGGGACGGAAGCCGCCATGAGCGCCATTCGCCTGGCCCGCGGGGTCACCGGGCGGGACGTGATCATCAAGTTCGACGGCTGCTATCACGGCCACGCCGACAGCCTCCTCGTCAAGGCGGGGTCCGGCGGCGCCACCTTCGGTGTGCCGGATTCGCTGGGTGTGCCGCAGGCGCTGGCGGCGCTCACGGTCGCGCTACCGTTCAACGATCTCCCGGCCGTCGAGCGGGTGATGACGGAGCGGGGCCGCGAGGTGGCGGCGGTCGTGGTGGAGCCTGTGGCCGGCAACATGGGCGTGGTCCCGCCAGCGCCCGGCTACCTCCAGGGGCTTCGCGAGATCTGCACCCGGCACGGCGCCCTCCTCCTCTTCGACGAGGTCATCACGGGCTTCCGGGTGGCGTACGGCGGGGCCCAGGCGCGCTACGGGGTGCGTCCCGACCTCACCTGCCTCGGCAAGATCATCGGCGGCGGGCTGCCCGTGGGCGCCTATGGCGGATCGCGCGAGCTGATGAGCCGGGTGTCGCCGCTGGGCGGCGTGTACCAGGCAGGCACGCTCTCGGGCAACCCGCTGGCGGTGGCGGCCGGGCTCGCGACGCTGCGAGCGCTCCAGGACCCGTCGGTGTACGAGCGGCTCGATCGGCTCGGCGCGCGGCTCGAGCGGGGAATCAGGGAAGCCGCGGCCGCCTCGCGGGTGCCGGTCACGGTGAACCGCGTCGGCTCCATGCTCACCGGCTTCTTCACCGAGGGCCCCGTGACGGATTACGCCTCCGCCAAGCGCGCGGACACGGCGCGCTACGCCCGCTACTTCCACGCCATGCTCGATCGCGGCGTCTTCCTCGCCCCTTCGCAGTTCGAGGCGGCCTTCGTCTCGCTGGCGCACACCGAGGAGGATCTGGCTCAGGTGGAGCAGGCCTGCCGCGAGGCCATGGCGTTCCTCGTCTGACGCTCGAAGCGTATTGACACTAAGTTTTCCCGCGTGATAGGGTTCGCAAGGTTGCCTGGGCGAGTGACCGCGTAAGCCGGTCGTCCGGAGTTCCAGATGCACATACATGGTGCCGGAGCACGTCAGCGTCCCCCACAAGACCCGGATCCAGGCAGGAGCGACGTGCCAGACATGCCATGGCCCTGTTGAGACGATGGCCGTGGTCTTCGCCAGGACCGGGCAGCGCCCGGTCAACGATCTCGTGAACCTCGCGAGCCTCGCGCCCGCGCCTCGTGCGCTGACCCAGGGGCTGGCGTGTGGACTGTCACCGCTTGAGAGACGGAGACACGATGAGCGGGATTGATCGGCGGTCGTTCTTCAAGATCGTGGCCGCATCGGGTGCCGCCACGGCGGCGGGCGGCTGCGGCCAGGCGGCGGAAACGCTCCTGCCGTACGTCTCGCCCCCGGAGAACATCGTCCCCGGGATCGCCGCCTACTTCTCGACCGTCTGCCGCGAGTGCCCCGCCGGCTGCGGCGTCGTCGCCAAGAACCGGGACGGCCGCGTGATCAAGCTCGAGGGCAACCCCGATCACCCCGTCAATGCCGGCGCCCTCTGCATCCGCGGGCATGCGGCGCTGCAGGGGCTCTACCATCCCGACCGTTTCCGCGGCGCCCTCGTGGGAGGCAAGGCCGCCAGGTGGGAGGACGCCGAGAAGCCGGTCGTGGACAAGCTCTCGGCGCTCGCCAAGGCGCGCCAGGGGAGCAGGATCGCCGTCGTGAGCGGGCTTGAGGCGGGCAGCCTCGCCCGGCTCATGGACGAGTGGACCCGGGCGCTGGGCGCGCGCGCCCGCGTCGCCTACGAGCCCATCGGCTACGAGGCCCTCCGCGCCGGGAACCGGATCGCCTTCGGGCGAGACGCGATCCCGGACTACGCCATCGGAGACGCCACCTATCTCGTCTCCTTCGGCGCCGACTTCCTCGAGACGTGGCTCTCGCCGGTGGGGCATGCGTCGGACTTCTCGCGGATGCACGCCTTCGCGCACGGACGGGCGGGCACGTTCGTCCACGTGGAGCCGCGGCTATCCATGACGGGCGCCAATGCCGACCAGTGGGTGCGGAACACCCCCGGGACGGAAGCGCTCCTCGCGCTCGGCATGCTCAAGGTGATCCTGATGGAAGGGCTCCAGGTGCCGGGGGCCGACGCGAAGACGCTGGGCGCCGCAGTGCAAGGGGTGGAAGTGGCCGCCATTGCCGCGGCGTCCGGGGTGGAGGCCGCCACCATCAAGCAGATCGCCCACGACTTCGCGGCCTCCAGGGGGGGCTTGGCCATCGGCGGCGGGATCGGCGTCTCGGGCGGCAACGCCACCGACACCCAGGTCGCGATCAACCTGCTCAACGCCGCCGTCGGGGCCGTCGGCACGCGCATCCGGTTCGGCAGCGATTCCGTCGCCGGCACGGCGAGCCCGTATGCCGACATGGTCGCGCTCACCCAGGCCATGGCGAAGGGCGAGATCGAGGTTCTGGTGCTCGGGGACGTGAACCCCGTCTACAGCATGCCCGCCAAGTCCGGATTTGCCGAGGCCCTGGCCAAGGTGCCGCTGGTGGTGAGCCTGGCCGGCCGCCCCACCGAGACGACCGCAAAGGCGCATGTCGTGCTGCCCGTGCTGCACTGGCTCGAGTCGTGGGGCGATTACGCCGCCGAGGAGGGCGTGGTCGGGCTCATGCAGCCGACCATGGGCCCCGTGGAGATCGATGGGAAGCCGGTGGAGGGCAAGAGCACGGGCGACATCCTCTTGTCACTGGGCCGCCAGGCCCTCGGCAGCGAGCAGGGCAAGGGTCCCCTCCCCTGGGCGAGCGTCGAGGATCTCGTCAAGGAACAGTGGAAGGCGCTGGCCAAGCAGGCCGGCCGCGACAAGGACGTCGCCTCCTTCTGGGAGCAGTCGCTCCGCAAGGGCGGGGTCTTCAGGCAGGCGCCGCCGCCAGCGGTGGCGCTCAGACCGGAGGCCGCGCGCCTCAAGGCCGAGCCCGCGAAACTCGAGGGCTCGGGATCGCATGCGCTGCTCGTGTACCCGTCCCATCGCTTCTTCGATGGGCGCGGCGCCGACAGCCCGTGGCTGCAGGAGGCGCCTGACAGCATGACGCAGGTCACCTGGGACGGCTGGGTGGAGATCCCGGCCGAGACCGCCAGGACGCTCGGGGTGAGTCGGGGTGATCTGGTGGCGCTCACGTCGCCCCACGGGAAGATCGAGCTGCCCGCGTACCCATCGGAGTCGCTCCATCCGGGCGCCGTGGCGGTCGCCATGGGGCAGGGGCACGAGTACGGCGGCCGTTACGCGAAGCAGCGCGGCCTCAATGCCGGCGCCAACCCGATGCGGCTCCTGGGCGGGACGCCGGAGGCCGCCTCCGGAGGCCTGCCCCACCTGGCCGTGATGGTGGACCTCGCCAGGACGGGCGCGCGCCGCGCGCTGGCGATCCCGCAGTCCACGCACGACCAGGACGACCGCGAGATCGCCCAGCACGTGTTCCTCGCCGCGGCCAAGGAGATGGAATTGCGCGGGCGGCCCCCGGAGCAGGCGAGCCACCCGAGCATGTACCCGCCCGTCAAGTACCCCGAGCACCGCTGGGGGATGACGGTGGACCTCGACACGTGCATCGGCTGCCAGGCCTGCGTCGTCGCCTGCGTGGCCGAGAACAACGTGCCGGTGGTCGGCAAGGAGCAGGTGGCCTACGGCCGCGACCAGCACTGGCTGCGGCTCGAGCGCTGGGAGGAAGGCCAGGCGAGCCACCCCGAGAACATCTTCCTCCCGATGTTCTGCCAGCACTGCGGCGTGGCGCCCTGCGAGCCGGTTTGCCCGGTCTACGCGGCCTACCACACCCAGGAGGGGCTCAACGGGCAGATCTACAACCGCTGCGTCGGCACCCGCTACTGCGGCAACAACTGCCCGTACCACGTGCGGCGCTTCAACTGGTTCTACTACACGTTCCCGTCGCCGCTGGATCTGCAGCTCAACCCCGAGGTCACGGTGAGGCAGCTGGGCGTCATGGAGAAGTGCACCATGTGCGTCCAGCGCATCATCCACGGGAAGGACGCGGCCAGGGACGCGGGCCGGCCGGTCCGGGACGGCGACATCCGGACGGCTTGCCAGGAGACCTGCCCGACCCAGGCCATCACCTTCGGCGATCTCAAGGACGACCGCGCGGCGGTATCCAGACTCTCCCGGTCGCCGCGGGGCTACCACGTGCTGGAGGAGCTCGGCACGCAGCCGGCGGTGACGTACCTGAGAAAGGTCGTCCGGGAGTCCGGGCTACCGCCGGCGAAGGGCCACAAGGCATGAGCCTCCAGACTCGGACCTCGGATCCCACCTGGGCCGACGTCAACCGCGACGTCATCCGCACCGTCGGCATGCCCGGCAACACGTACTTCGCCTGGATGTGCCTGGTGGGGCTCACGCTGGCGGCGGGCTTCGCCGCGTGGACGTGGCAGATCTACGTGGGCATGGGCGCCGCCGGCAAGCGGTCCCCCCAGATGTGGGCCATGTACATCACCACCTTTGTGTTCTGGATCGGTATCGGGCACGCCGGCACGCTGATCTCGGCCGTCCTGTACCTCTTTCGCGCGAAGTGGCGGACCTCGATCTACCGCGCCGCGGAGGCCATGACGATCTTCGCCGTCATGACCGCGGGACTCTTCCCGCTCATCCACGCCGGGCGCATGTGGTTCGCCTACTGGCTGATGCCCTACCCGAACCAGCGCTACCTCTGGCCCAACTTCAAGTCGCCGCTGGTCTGGGACGTCTTCGCGATCTCGACTTACCTGACCATCAGCCTGGTGTTCTTCATCATCGGGCTCGTGCCCGACCTCGCCGCCCTGCGCGACAGCGCCACGGGGGTCAAGAAGCGGATCTATGCGGTGCTCTCCCTCGGCTGGGAGGGATCGGACTCCCAGTGGCGGCACTACCGCCGCGCCTACGGCCTCTTCGCCGCCCTGGCGACGCCGCTGGTGCTGTCGGTGCACAGCGTGGTGTCCTTCGACTTCGCCATGGCGCTGGTGCCGGGCTGGCACTCGACGCTCTTCGCCCCCTTCTTCGTGGACGGGGCCATCTTCTCCGGCTTCGCCATGGTGCTGATCCTGATCCTGCCCATGCGCTACGTCTTCGACTGGTACACCTACATCACGGACAAGCACCTGGACGCCATGGCCAAGCTCATCCTGGTCACGAGCCTCGTGCTGACCTATTTCTACGTCTGCGAGGCGTTCACGGCCTGGTACAGCGGCGAGCATTTCGAGAAGGCGTCGCTGTTCGCGAAAGCCACCCGGCAGTACGCCTGGTCGTTCTGGCTGCAGTACTTCTGCAACAGCCTGGTCCCGCTCGTGCTGTTCTGGAAGCGCGCCCGGACCCACGTGCCG
>JACOVB010000210.1 GCA_016177555.1 Candidatus Rokuibacteriota bacterium | reverse complement strand
TCGACGAGCTCGAGACGCGACGCCAGCAACTGTACGGATCCGCGATCGGCCCGCGCCGAGCGGCTGGAGAAGAGACAGCATGAAGGCACAAGCGCGTGTGACTCGACGAGAGATCCTGAAGCTCGCCGCGGCCGGCGGCGCAGCGCTGACCGCACTCCCGCTCCGCCCCGCCCGGGCGCAAGCGCCCGAGCTCGTCGTCGGCCTGTCGCTCGACCCGGGCCACCTCGACCCTCGCGTCGAGGCCGGCGGCCCTGGCTGGTCGATCTTCTCCCACATGTTCGACGGATTCGTGTTCCGCGACGAGCGGGCGAATCCCATTCCGTGGCTCGTGACCAGGTGGGAGCAGGCATCGCCCACGGTGCTCCGGTGGCACCTGCGCAAGGGCGTCAAGTTCCACAACGGCGAAGACTTCACCGCGGAGTCCGTCAAGTTCTCGCTGGAGCAGTACGCTGCGCCGACCTCGCGATCGCCCTGGAAGAATCGCATCGGCGTGATTCGCGAGTATCGCATCCAGGACCCACACACCATCGAGCTCGTCACCGAGCGCGCAAGCCGGCCGCTCCTGCGCAACTCCACCTCGACGATGGCGCTCTCTCCGCGGGCCTTCCGGGAGCTGGGTGATCGCTTCCCCACCAACCCGGTGGGCACCGGCGCGATGAAGGTCGCCGAGTACCGGCCGGGCCAGCACGTGGTCATGCAGGCGCATCCGGGATACTGGGGCAAGAAGCCCGCGTTCTCGCAGATCCGCTTTCGGTTCATCCCGGAGAACGGCACCCGGCTCGCCGCGCTCGAGGCGGGCGAGGTCATGGTCGTCAACAACGTCCCGCCGGACCAGATCCCGCGGCTGCGCGCCAATCCCAATCTCCGGGTGATCACCTCGCCGACCAACCGTGTGACGTTCATCGCCCTGCGAACAGATCGGAAGCCCTTCAACGACAAGCGGGTTCGCCAGGCGCTCAACTACGCCATCGACCGGGAGGCCCTCAGCAAGGGCCTCATGGGCGGGCTGGCGCCGATCGCGAAGGCGCCGCTGCCCGATGCCGTGTTCGGGTCGCATCCGAGCCTGCCGCCCTACCGCTACGACCCCGAGCGAGCGAAGAAGCTCCTCGCCGAGACAGGGGCGGCGGGCGCGCCGTTCTTCCTTGGTGTGCCGAATGGCCGGTACCTGCTCGACAAGCAGATGGGCGAGGCGATCGCCGGCTATCTGGAAGCCGTCGGCCTCCAGGTCAAGTTCGAGAGTCCGCTGTGGAGCAGCTTCGTGAACGAGGTGACGAAATACGAGAAGTCGAAGTACGACGGCTTCATGTTCGGCTGGGGCGTCGTCACCGGCGAGCCGGACCAGCTCATGGGTGACCACTTCTACTCCACCGCGGTCAAGCGCACCCTCTACGCGAATCCGGAGGTCGACCGCCTGATCAACGAGGCCCGCGAGAGCTTCGACGAGGCGCGGGTCCGGGCCGCCTACCTCCGGGCGCAGGAGATCGTCTGGGACGAGTGCCCGTGGATCTGGCTCCTGGAGCAGCCCGACATCAACGCCGTCAACAAGCGGCTCAAGTGGGCCGGGGGCCGCCGCGACGAGTATCTCCTCTTCCACGACGCGACCCTCGGCGCCTGACGCGAGGGCGCGTCGGCAGCGTCAGGATGCCCAACCCCGACCGTGCCGAAGGTCTGGCCCACAGAGCGCCCCGGCCGGCGCGTGGAGTGAGCACGATGCAGACGCTCTCGGCCAAGCAGATCGATTGCTCGCTCGACGCGTAGCGCCCGGCTGCCGCCGGCGGCACCGGCCGCCGGCGTCTGCTCACTCCCCCTCCGTCCCTCACGTCGAGGCGAGGAACGCCGCGATGGGCCGGTTGAATCGAGGGCGTTCGCCTCAGCCCTCGACGTTGCGGAGCGTCGGGTCGAGCATGTCGCGCAAGCCATCGCCCAGGAAGTTCGAGCCGGCGGCGGTGAGCATGATGGCGAGGCCCGGGAAGGCGGCGATCCACCAGGCGTCGCGCAGGTAGTCACGGCCGTCCGCGAGCATGCTCCCCCAGGTCGGCGTGGGCGGCGGCACGCCCAGGCCGAGGAACCCCAGGGCCGCTTCCAGGATGATCATGCGCGCCACCTCGAACGAGGCCAGCACGAGGACGGGGCTCACGACGCCGGGGGCGACGTGCCGCCACAGGATGCGCTGGTCGCTCGCGCCCAGGCTCCGGGCCGCCTGCACGAATTCCTGCGCCCGCAGGGCCAGGACGACGCCGCGCGTGGTGCGCGCGTACACCGGCCAGGTGGTGATTGCGAACACGATGATGATGTTCCGCAGCGACGGGCCCATGAGCGCCACGATGCTGAGCGCGAGCAGGATGAACGGGAAGGCCAGCTGCAGGTCCACGCAGCGCATCACGACGCTCTCGATCGCGCCCCCGTGGTAGCCGGCCAGGAGCCCGAGCGTCATGCCCAGCAGCGCGGACACCACCACCGCGGGCAGGCTGATCACGAGCGACACGCGGCTGCCGTGGATGATCCGGCTCAGGATGTCGCGGCCCAGATGGTCGGTGCCGAGCCAGGCGACCTTCCCGGAGCGGGGATCCGCGAAGCCGGGCGGCTTGAGCCGCAGCAGGATCTGCTGGGCGGTCGGGGAGCGCGGCCCGATGTGGTCGGCGAAGAGCGCCAGCCCGGCCACCGTCGTCATGATCCCGAGGCCGATCACGGCCAGGCGATGGCGGAAGAAGCGGCGGAGGCGCCGCCGGTGCCCGGCCCGCGCGCCGATGGTCACGGGCTAGTCCGAGGCCCGGATGCGCGGGTCGAGGACATGATAGAGCACGTCGACCGCCCAGTTGATCGAGACCACCAGGACGGCGGAGATGAACACCGCGCACTGCACCACCGGGTAGTCGTGCTGGTAGATGGCGGTCACGGTCACCATGCCCACGCCCGGCCAGGCGAAGACGGTCTCGGTGATGACGGCGCCCCCGAGGAGCATCCCGAGCTGTAGCCCCAGCAGGGTCACCACCGGGATCAGGGCGTTCCGGAGCGCGTGGCGCACGATCACCGCCCGCTCGGCCAGCCCCTTGGCCCGCGCGGTGCGGACGTAGTCCTGTCCCAGCACGTCCAGCATGCTCGAGCGGGTGAGGCGGATGATGAGCCCGATCAGGAAGGTGCCGAGCGTCACCGCGGGCAGCACCAGGTGCTCGGGGCCTCCCGCGCCCGACACCGGGAGCCAGCGCAGGTGCACGGAGAACACGACGATGAGCATCAGGCCCAGCCAGAACACGGGCATCGACTGGCCCATGAGGGCCAGCGCCATGGAGCCGTGGTCCCACAGGCTCAGGCGCTTGACCGCCGAGATCACGCCGATCGGCAGTCCCACGCAAAGCGCGAAGATGAAGGCCCCAGCGGTCAGGAGCAGGGTGGCGGGGAGCCGCTCCAGCACCACCTCCAGGGCCGGTCGCTGTGCTCGGATCGACGCGCCGAAGTCGCCCCGGACCGCGTGGGCCAGGAACCACGCGTACTGGGTGACCAGGGGCTCGTCGAGACCGAGCGCGTGCCGGAGGTCGCGGATCTGCTCCGGGGTGGCCTGTTCGCCCAGCATGAGGCTGGCGGGGTCTCCGGGCGTCAGGTGCAGCAGTCCGAAGACCACCACCGTGACCAGCCACAGCAACAGCAGCGAGTGGAGGCTGCGCCAGGCGAGGTAGCCGAGCACTCCCTAGGCCTGGATCGACGCGCCCGTGAAGATCGGGTACTCGTCGCGCCGCCCGCCCGACCCCTGGAGCTTTCGGGAGATGGCGTGGCTCATGGCCTCGACGTGCTCGGCCATCGGGTCGACGAAGCGCGCGTCCTCGCCCGCCCTCGCGAGATACGCGCCGATGAGGCCGCCGATCGCGCCCGCGCCGTAGATCGTGATGCTGATGAGTCCTCCTCGATCCGCATGGTCGACCGCGGGTGCGATCCCCGGGAGGGGCGGAGTATAGCAGCCGACCGGGGAACGCTCAAGACGTCCGGGGCTCCTCCGCCGCCGCGGTGCCGGGATCCGGGCTCGCCTCGTCGCCGATCATCTGGAGCAGCGCGCAGCGGACCACTCCGATGGGGATGCACGACCACCAGATCGAGCCGAAGCTCCCGGTGGCGTCGAGCAGCGGGCCGAAGACGATGCCGGAGAGTGAGGACCCGGTCTGGCCGATCCCGTTCACCATGCCGACGGCCAGCCCCGCCGAGCCCACGCCGAAGCGCTCGCCGGCGAAGACTATCATCGGGGCGGTGGTCATCGAGGAGGCGATGCCGGCCAGCACGCCCGCCACGAGGGCCAGCGGCACCGCGCGCGTGGTGGCGAGGATGGCGAAGGCGGCGAGGCCGCAGAGCGCGCCGATCTGGAGGATGAGGCGGCGGCTTCTGACCACGTCCGAGAGCTTGCCCACGAGTGGCGACGACACCGTCATGGTGATGTTCACGAGGGCGGCCAGGGCACCCGCGCGCGACGGGCTGACGCCGAGGCCGTCGCTCAGGTACGCGGGCAACCAGGTCAGGAGCGCGTAGGTGTTGAAGAACCCGAAGAAGCTGAACCCGAGGAGGCACAGGAACCCACCCTGCCTGAGCAGGCTCCGCGGCGTGGACCGGGCAACCGGGCGCTCCTTCCGCCGCATCGCCAGGCCGAACGGGGTCAGGACGGTCATGAAGGCGGCGAAGCCCGCGAGACAGAGGAGCGCCCCGCTGAGCCCGATCCAGTCCACCAGGACGGGGAGGGCGGCCAGCGACGTCGCGGTGCCAAGCCCCACTCCGGTGTAGGCGACGCCTATCGCGGCGCCGCGCTTCGCGGCCGGGAATGACCCGATGCCGAAGGTCATGGCCGGCGTGTAGATCATCGCCCCACAGACGCCGGCCACCAGGCGCGCGGCGAGGCCGACGCCGTAGCTGTCGGTCAGCGCGAAGACCACGCCCGCCACCGTCGCGCCCCCGGTGCCGAGCAGGATCAGCCGCCGCGGGTCGAGCCGGTCGGCGAGGAAACCCACCGGGATCTGCGAGCAGGCGTAGGCGAGCGGGGAGGCGCTGACGAGATTGCCCACCGTGGCGTAGGCCCCACGGTAGCGGCCGCGGAGCGGCCCGAAGAGGCCGGCGATACCGAAGCGATTCGCGTTGTGGAGGGC